>NZ_JAALDX010000121.1 GCF_014145095.1 Dietzia sp. SLG310A2-38A2
TGACCCCACACTCAGATGCGAAGAGCCCTATTGCTCTACCGACCGCACTTAGCGACGAGGTGTCCGAGTCGATGGGGGCTGTATTCATCGCTGTTTGTGGTATCGCAGCTGCTGTAGCAACACTCGTCATTACCGCTATGACAGTCTTAATTGGGATCGTTGGCCCAAACTACAGGCGCTTGTTGGATAACGTTACCGGCGGCGTCGCCGGTATTCTGAGGCCGTACCGCCTAGTCGCCATTCTCGCCGTCTTGGCGAGCCTGACCTCACTGTGTCTTGGAGTCGCCTGGCCCCTCGTTAGTGAGTTCCCATGGGGCGCGACGTGGGCGTTGGCGTCCATTCCATTGGCGCTAGTGGCGTGGTCTCTGCTGGGTTGCTCTCAGGTCGTCGTACAGGTCGCAAGCCACTTTTGCAACAATCAGCGTGCAGACAAGCTCGCGGCTGAAGTGGCCGAAAAACGAAAGCGCGCCTGAAACCCTGCACGCGACTAATGCCTAATCTGATCGCGTGGGCCTCGAAAGCAGCGGGTTCGTCCAGGGCCGAGTTTCCATGCTCCGAGCATTCGCCCCGGAGTGAAAAAGCAGGACTCTGGTGCGGCCTATCGTCAAGAAGATCACGAGCCTACGGTTACTGGCTTAATGAGACCTCTTGCCGGTTTGCTAACGGCACAGGTATTGATTGTCGTGCTGACGATGCTCACTGCCCGTGCCGGGCGCTCGCCGTCCGGAGACTAAGTAAGCCGGTCGCCGTCCAGGTGTGGCCGCCCGTGCCGATTGCTGGAAAGCGCCCTGCGCGCCCGGTCGTAGAGATGCCCTCTACGCAGACTCTCTAGTCAGAATCCAAGGCTCTTAAAAGCAAATTGATCCCAGGCTGGTCGTAGTTCGAGATAGCGAAATTGTAGATGCGCTTTAGGTCGTCGTATGCCCCATACTGGTCTCTCTCGTTCTCCGAAACTTTCGTCCATCGTTCTAATTCGTCGGCCAGGTCTCCCAGGCTTAGGGCCGCATTGTGGTGAGTCTCGTTTGACAATTCTTAGCCCTTCGCCTCTGCCGCTGCAAAGACCGCCAGCGCCTCATTGAGGAAGGTAGCACCCTCGCAATCTTGATTGGCGATAGCGAACCGATATAAGGCGACTGTCTTTGCGATGAGGCCGTACTCGTCGGCGTCTCGATCCAGCACAGCGCGCCAACCGTCGTACTCCGCCAGTAGGTCCTCGATCTGTTCGCGGCGGCTCCCGCCACCCGCTGTTGATTGCTCGCTCATGGGTGCACGCTAGACGATCGCGATGCAACAGGGGCTAACCCGGACGAGATGCTCCGCGTAGTG
The DNA here is from genome assembly GCF_014145095.1 of Dietzia sp. SLG310A2-38A2. Taxonomy (GTDB): domain Bacteria; phylum Actinomycetota; class Actinomycetes; order Mycobacteriales; family Mycobacteriaceae; genus Dietzia. The sequence goes on from NZ_JAALDX010000121.1 coordinate 1,327, forward strand.
ACCGGAGACTAACCGCCTTTGTGCCGACATCCGGGTATAGCCAGGGACCATTCGGAGCGGACCTCGGCCGCTGTGGCCTGCGTAAACTGGTATCGGCCCACTAGACTAGGCAGAGAAGGCGCGCAACTCGCAAACTAGATTCCGCTGGTCGCAGGTTCGAGCTCCGCTGGCCCCGCCCTGAGGTCGTTCCAAGCGACGAGATTTCCGGTTCGGGCTCCATGCGCGGTGGCCCGATACACCTCCCTCGATGCCGGAGGCCGCCCCCGCGATCGCCTGCCGAACAGGCGATCTACTCCCGCCTCCGCAACAGGGACGAGGCCGACCGGGTACGGCAGATCCCAGAGCGATTGACGACTGTGCCGTTCCCCGTCGGGTGACCGACACGGCCGCACGGGGGATCAGTACGCCAGACCCATCCGAAGCGCGCCCACGGCCTCCGACAGTGCGGCGCGGGCGAGCGGGGTCGCACCGACTGCGTTGACGAACGGGTGGACCATCGTGGAATGCCGACGGAGCGAGACCTTGACGCCGGCGTCGGCCATCTTCCGCGCATATGCCTCGCCCTCGTCGCGCAGTGGGTCGAACCCGCCGGTGGCGACGTGAGCCGGGGGCAGGCCGGAGAAGTCCTCGGCCAGCAGCGGGGATGCGCGAGGGTCGAGGCGGTCGGCGTCCGAGCGCAGGTAGGTGTTCTCGTAGAAGTCCATGTTCTTGCCGGTGAGGAAGAATCCCTCGCCGAACAACTCGAACGAGCGGGTCCGCGTGGACATGTTGGTCGCGGGGACGAACAGCAGCTGGAAGTCGGGGGTCTTCTCGCCGGCATCGCGGGTCTGTTGACACACGATCGCCGCCAGGTTCCCGCCCGCGCTGTCTCCGCCCACCGCGATGCGCGTCGGGTCGACCCCGAGGGACCCGGCGTTGTCCCGCACGTACCGGAATGAGGCCAGGGCGTCCTCGGCCGCCGTGGGGAAGAGGAACTCGGGGGCCAGGCGGTAGTCGACGCTGAGGACCTTGAGGCCGCCCATCCGGGCGATGTAGCGGCAGGTCGCGTCGTGTGAGTCGATGCTCCCGAGCACCCACCCGCCGCCGTGGAAGAACACGAGCATCGGCAGCGGTTCGTCGCCGTGGACGGGGGAGTACAGGCGGGCGGGCAGGTCGGCGCGGGCGGTCTCGTCGCCGGGCTGATCGCTACCGGCGAGCGGGAGGACGAGGTCCTTGACGACGGCGAGGTCGATCCGGTTCCCCGAGACGGTGTACGCCGACCGCTCCACGGTCTGGCGTGCCTGTTCGAGCGGCAAGTCCTCGTACTCGCCCTCGGACAGCAGGGACATCACCCGGACCCCGGCCTGGAAGTGCGGGTCCAGCACCTGGCCGTCGATCCGTCGGGGGGCGCCGCCGGCCAGCTGGATCACCGGGCCGGGCAGCGAGCCCGAGGCGGTCATGGCGGCCTTGGTGAGGCGGTCCTTGATCGAGGGGCGAAAGGTCCTGTGTCCGGACATCGGTGAGCGCATTGCCACATTGTGCCGAGGATGGAGAGGATGATCGAGGAGAATCGACGAAGGGACTGGTCATGCGTTCAGATTCGGACCCGGTGGTACACGTAGAGGGGCTGGTCAAGACGTTCGGCGCCACCCGGGCGCTCGACGGCCTCGACCTGGACGTCCGCCGAGGCGAGGTGCACGGCTTCCTGGGGCCCAACGGTTCCGGCAAATCCACCACCATCAGGATCCTGCTGGGTCTCATGCGGTCCGATTCGGGACGGGTGACCCTGTTCGGGCGCGACCCGTGGCGGGACGCGGTCGACCTCCACTCCAGGTTGGCGTACGTGCCGGGGGAGGTGACGCTGTGGCCACGCCTGACCGGGGGACAGTGCATCGACATCCTGGGGCGAGCGCTGGGGGGACTCGACCCGGAGCGTCGCGCTGAGCTGATCGAGCGTTTCCGTCTGGACCCCACCAAGCGCACCCGCGACTACTCCAAGGGCAACCGACAGAAGGTCTCGCTCATCGCGGCGCTGGCCTCCGACGCCGAACTGCTGGTGCTTGACGAGCCCACGTCCGGATTGGACCCGCTGATGGAACAGGAGTTCCAGGAGTGCGTACGGGAGGCCGTCGACGCCGGGTCCACCGTGCTGCTCTCCAGCCACATCATGGGCGAGGTCGAGGCGTTGGCCGATCGGGTCAGCATCATCCGCGAGGGCCGAACGATCAGCTCCGGCACTCTCCGCGACCTGCGTCGTCACACCACCACCGAGGTCCACGCGGTCACCGATGCCGATCCGCGCGGCCTGGAGGGCGTCGACGGGATCACCCACCCGCGGATCGAGCGGTCCGACGAGGGGCGGTACGACATCCGCTGCCACGTGCCGGCGGGACGGCTCGGCGAGGTGACCGGGATCCTGCACGCGGCAGGCATCCACACGCTCACGGCGACCCCGCCCAGCCTGGACGACCTGTTCCGCAGCGCCTACTCCGCCGGTGACACCGGGGGAGACCACGCCCCGGCGGCCGCGGACACGCGGGGAACGCGGTGAAATCGGCCCTGGCCGGTACCGGTCTGCTGGTCCGGATCGCGGTGCGCACCGGGTGGCGGAGCGCCGCCGCCTGGGTGCTCGGCCTGGTCTCGCTATATCTGCTCAACGGCGTCTCGATCGCTGCGCTGTACGACACCCCGGAGAAGATCGCCGGCTACTCCGCGACCCTCGGCGAGTCGATGGTGATGCTCAACGGTCGGGTGGCCGGGCTCGACACTCTCGGCGGAGTCATGATGAACGAGTACGCGTTCATCGCCTCCTTCGCCATCCCGATCATGGCCATCGCGTTGACCGCCCGGTCCACCCGCCGGGAGGAGGAGACCGGCAGGACGGAACTCCTGCTCTCCGCCCAGACGGGACGGCTCGCCCCGGTCACGGCGGCCGTCGTCGTCGCCGCGGGGTATTTCCTCCTGTTCGGGTTGGGCATCTGGGCCGCGACTCTCGCCATCCCGGTCGACCGCGCCGGGGCGGCGTTCTACGCGGCCTCGCTCGTCGCCACCGGGTGGGTGTACGTCGCGGCGACGGCCGTCCTCGCACAGATGGTGGCGCACAACCGCACCGTGTGGGCGGCCGGAATGGCCGTGGCCGGACTCACGCTGGTCCTGCGAGGGATCGGTGACACCAACGAGAGCTGGGTGAGCTGGACATCGCCCCTGGGATGGCACGGGCTGGTCCGTCCGTTCGGGGACGTGTCCGTTCTTCCGCTCGTCGTGGCCGTGGTGACGGCTGGGGTGTTGTCCGCCGCAGCGTTGTGGCTCACCGGACGCCGGGACGTCGGGGCGGGGCTGGTGCCGGCCCGCACCGGATCGGCCACGGCCTCGAGGTGGCGGGAGTCCGAGCTCGGGGTGGCGGTGCACCAGCACCTCGGCGCGCTCGCCGGGTGGACGATCGGGGTCGTGGCGCTGATGACCATGTACGGAGCCCTGATGGACGTCGTCGTCGAGGCCATCATGTCCAACCCCACGCTAGCGGACTTCCTGGTCGAGTCCCCGGCGCTCGTCGATTCGCTCGTGCAGATGCTCGTGGTGTTCGTCGGGATAATCGGCGCAGGATTCGCCCTGCAGACACTCGGGGGACTGCGAGGGGAGGAGACCTCGGGTCGGTTGGAGCTCGAACTCGCGGCCGGGCGGTCCAGGTGGGAGTGGCTGGCTCTGCACACCGCGGTCGTGGCCGTGGGCGCCGTCGTGGTGGTGACAGCCGGTTCAGCCGCCTTCGCGCTGTCCACCTCCGTCGCCCTCGACGACCCGGACTCGATGGGACGGATCGTCGCGGCAGGGTCCTGGCAGGTGCCTGCCGTGCTCGCGTTCGTCGGGGTGTCGGTGGCGCTGTTCGGGCTGGTGCCCCGCCTGCAGGCATCGGGCTGGGCGCTGTTCGCGGTCTCCGCCGTCGTCACCTTCATGGGCCCCACCCTCAGGCTCACCGAGTCCCAGATGCGCCTGTCACCGTTCGGCGCGGTGGGACGGGCACCCGTCGGGCCGGTCGACACGGTCGGGGTGACGGTGTTGCTGGCCCTGGCGGTCGCCCTGGTGGTCGCGGGGCTGGTCGGGTTCCGTCGGCGCGACGTGCCGCGAACGTGACCGCGGAGCTGACACACTGACCACACAGCTGTAGACGATCAGGCCGACGACGGCCCGATCTGCCATCACCCGGGAGGATGACATGTCGGACGAGTTCGATCGAGATCGGCTGGACGCAGCCCTGGCGGCCGTCGAGGACTGGCCGGTGGACAACGTCTCGGCAGCGGTCGTCGGCCCGGAGGGGCTCCTGGCCGTGCGTGGTGACGACGCCCGCGTCTACCGACTCGCCTCGGTGACCAAACCGATAGTGGCCGTGGCTGCCCTCCTCGCGGTCGAGGAGGAGGCGATCTCCCTCGACGACGCCGCGGGGCCCGAGGGCTCGACCGTCCGCCACCTGCTGGCCCACGCGTCCGGTCTCGATTTCAGTGATCGCGGGAAGGTCCGCGCCGCGCCGGGGGAGCGACGCATCTACTCCTCGGCCGGCTTCGAGGTGCTCGCGGACCACATCGCCGACGCCACGGGGATCGCCTTCCCCGAGTACCTCACCGAGGCCGTGTGTCAGCCGCTCGGGATGGGGTCGACGGTGCTCGAGGGCTCGGCCGGACACGGTGCGTCGGCCAGCCTCGCCGACATGGTCGCCTTCGCGGGCGAACTCGTGGCACCGCGGCTCCTGGCGCCCGAGACGCTGGAGGAGGCGGTGAACGAACAGTTCCGCGGCCTCGACGGCGTCGTGCCCGGGTACGGCATGCACAAGCCGTGTCCGTGGGGTCTGGGGTTCGAACTCCGGGAGGCCAAGCATCCGCATTGGACCGGCCAGCACAACTCGCCCGCGACCTTCGGGCACTTCGGACAGTCCGGCACGTTGCTGTGGGTGCAGCCGGAGATCGAGACGGCCCTTGTCGTGCTCACCGACCGCGACTTCGGGGACTGGGCCAAGCCGCTGTGGCCGGAGCTGTCGGACCGGGTGGTGGACGCCGCCACCCGACGCAACCGTCCGGAGGACTCCCTCGGGGGCTGATCCCCCGTCATCGCAGACACGCCGCCGGGGACTCACGGCGGCGGGATTACGGTGCTGTAACTTTGCTGAGAATGCAGAAGTGTCGCTGGTGTAATTCGTTCACTTGAGGCACAGTTGTGTACTACAACCACATACGAATCATCGTTCACACGATATCGCGAGGTCGTTGGGGAAGACGTCCCTCAGTGAGTCGGGAGTGAAGCGATGTCTGATCTGAACCATTTCGCGGATACGACGACCGGCGTGGTGTTCATCCACGCCGCGCCTACCGCGTTGTGCCCTCACGTCGAGTGGGCTCTCGCGAGCACCCTCGACGCGTCCTCCGCCATGCGTTGGGAGGACCAGCCGGCCCAGCCGGGTGCCCGCAAGGCGATCGTCGACTGGATCGGTCCGGTCGGCACCGGGGCGCGCCTGGCCGATTCGCTGGCCAAGTGGTCGATGTTGGCCTTCGAGGTCACCGAGGACCCGAGCGACCTCGTCGACGGCGAACGCTTCTCCCACACCCCCGAACTCGGGATGTGGCGCGGCCAGACCGGCGCGAGCGGTGATGTGGTGATCGGGGAGAACAGGCTCCGTCACCTCATGGCCGCCGGTCCCGCCGCATTCCATACCGCGGTGGAGGCCGAGCTCGGGACCGCCTGGGACCGCGCGCTGGAGCCACTCCGCGGGCACCCCGCCG
>NZ_JAALDX010000122.1 GCF_014145095.1 Dietzia sp. SLG310A2-38A2
TGGCGGGTCTGTGGGAGGCCCGCCGCGACCCCGGTGACGAGACCGTCACACAGTTGTCGTGCACGATCCTCACCACCGAGGCGCTCGGACCGCTGCGCCGCGTCCACGACCGGATGCCATTGGTTGTGCACCCCGCCGTGGTCTCCGACTGGCTCGACCCCGCCGTGATCGGCGACCCGAGGGCCCTGGTCGGCGGCGCGGGCGGCGATCTGGGGCAGTGGGCCGAATCGGTGGAGATCAGGCCGGTCTCACGCGCGGTCTCCAACGTCCGGAACGAGGGTCCGGAACTGGTCCGTCCGGTGGACCCGACTGCCGGGATGCTCTTCTAGCGCCGCGTCACCGGGCGGCGATCGCCGCCGTCGTGGCGCCCGTGAGGCCGACGAGGTCCGAGGGCGCCAGTTCGATCTCCCACCCCCGCCGGCCGGCGCTGCACAGGATCGTGGGGTGATCCCACGCGGATCGGTCGACCACCGTCGCCAGGGGCCTCTTCTGCCCGAGGGGAGACACTCCGCCGACCACGTACCCGGTGGTCTTCTCCGCGACGTCGACGGGGGCGAGTGAGGCCTTCCCGGCGGACAGTGCGGCGGCCGCCGCCTTGAGGTCGAGCATCGCCGTGACCGGCAGGACCGCGACCGCCAGGGGGATCCGGGTACCCGCCGGCGGTCGGGCGGTGGCGAGCACCAGCGTCTTGAACACCCTGGCGGCGTCGACCCCGAGTCGCTCGCCCATCACTCGGGCGGCCTCGTCGCCGAACGCCCCGGTGCCCGCGTCGTAGGTGTGCACCTCGTGGTCGACCCCGGAGGACCGGAGGGCGGCGATGGCGGGGGTCGCCGCCGAGTCGGACTTCCCGTGTCCCGGGCGCTTACGGCTCATCCTCCCCAGCCTAGTGACGGGGTCGGCCGGAATAGCGTGACCGTGGTCGGTGTTGAGGAGAGCAGGTACCCGGGACTGTCTCCGGGATCGGGAGAGGAGGGTGCGATGCGGACCGCGGTCCTCGACGCCCCCGGCGTGCGGATAGACTCCGGGTCATCGACAGGTGAGGAGTACCGGTTGCCGACCGAGTTGCAGCCCGACGAGTCCGACCAACGCGCCGAACAGTTCGAGGAGTTGGCCATGCCGCTCCTCGATCAGTTGTACGGTGCCGCGCTGCGGATGACCCGCAACCCGGCCGACGCGGAGGACCTGGTGCAGGAGGCGTACGCGAAGGCGTACGCGGGGTTCCACTCCTTCAAGCCCGGGACCAACTTCCGGGCCTGGATGCACCGCATCCTCACCAACGCGTACATCAACCACTACCGCAAGCGGCAGCGCCAACCCGCCCAGTATCCGACCGAGGAGATCACGGACTGGCAGCTGGCGGCGGCGGCGGAGCACACCTCCACCGGCCTGCGCTCGGCGGAGGTCGAGGCCATGGAACTGCTGCCGGACGACGAGATCCGGTCCGCACTCGCCCAGCTCCCGGAGGAGTTCCGGATGGCGGTGTACTACGCGGATGTCCAGGATCTGCCGTACAAGGAGATCGCCGAGATCATGGACACCCCGTTGGGGACCGTGATGTCACGCCTGCACAGAGGACGTAAGCAGCTCCGCGAGCTGCTCCGGGACGTGGCGACCGAGCGTGGCTTCGGTCGTGACAGGACGGAGGGCGCGAAGTGACGAGGGAACACGACCCGCGACTCGAGCAGATCGGCTGTGAGGCCGCCCGACGCGACCTGTCCCTTCTCGTGGACCTCGAGTGCGACGACGCCTGTCGCTCGAGGCTCGAGCACCACCTCGCCGGGTGTCCCCCCTGCCGGGAGCTCTTCCTCTCGGAGCGGCGGCTCAAGGCCAAGTTGTCCAGCTCGTGCTGCGAGAAGGCGCCGTCGGGGCTGAGGGAACGACTCATGGTCGAGATCCGCCGCACCACGGTCACCACGACCGACTCCGACGGGACGACGGTGGTGCACCGGACCACGACCGTCCACCGGCGGGACGCGCACTGACTTCACCGGAGACGAGGCGAGGGGCGGGCACCGTGTCGGTGCCCGCCCCTCGCTCGGTTCTGATGGTCCGGACTCAGCTGTTCGGACGCTTGCCGTGGTTGGCGTTCTTCTTACGGCGATCCCGCCTCTTGCGGCCACGCTTGCCCATGGTCGCCTCCTTTCGTCGGTGTACAAGTCTCCCATGAGAACCCCCGTGTGGTTGCATTGAGGAGTCCGGGGGCCGCCGCGTGAGGAAAGCAGAGGAACATCCGAATGACTGAACAGGTCCGTGCCGAGATGGTCGCGAACGTCATGGAGGTCGTCGCCGCCGTCGGCACCGAGGTCGCCGAGGGTGACACGATCGTGCTCCTCGAGTCCATGAAGATGGAGATCCCGGTGTTGTGCGAGACGGCCGGCACCGTCACCGAGGTGGCCGTCGCACCCGGGGACGTCATCCAGGCCGGCGACCTCATCGCCGTCATCAGCTGACGGTCGACCGTCACGACGAAGGCCGGTTCCCCCCTCCCATGAGGGAGGGGGAACCGGCCTTCGTCATTCTCGTGAGGTCAGGCTTCCGTCAGGTCGCCGACCAGACCGCGTACGGTGGTATCGCGGTCACCAGAGAGCGGTGATCAGGTGGTGGTGATCAGACCGCGGTGCGGGTGCGGGCGCGACGACGCTTGAGCGCGCGACGCTCGTCCTCGCTCATGCCGCCCCAGACGCCGGCGTCCTGGCCGGACTCGAGTGCCCAGGCCAGGCACTCGGAGGTGACGGGGCAACGGTTGCAGACGATCTTCGCCTCGGCGATCTGGGCGAGGGCGGGTCCGGAATTGCCGACGGGGAAGAACAGCTCGGGATCCTCGTCGCGGCAGATGGCCTTGTGGCGCCAGTCCATGGGAACTCCTTACGGTTACGAGACCGTTATCGGATCAACCGGACACGAGAAGACGCCGCCGACGCACCGATCTGTAAGAATCGGCGCGCGGACGTACGTGTTCTGTCACATCCGGCGATGTGGTGGGGGGTGTACCCGCTCCGCGGGCTCGCTCCGTGAGGAGTAGCTCTCGGTTAAGGCAAGGCAAACAATGTGCGTCTGCGCTGTTACGAATGATCGTGCCACGATTCCATGACAAGTCAACCCTCTCCCGCTGCGATGTGGCAAAGGTCACCCCGGTTGTCAAATCGAACCGAAATCCCACGCCAGAGGCTGTACTGGGTTAATCGGAGTCCAGTCCACAAGGGTGGTGCGGGCCCGGCCGTCACCGCGACATAGGCTGTGGAGGTGAACGTGAGCCGACCTGACGACCACCGTCCCCCGCTGGATCGCCTCGATCCCCGCACGGCGATCCCCACGCCCGTGCGGGTGGCCGGGTGGATCTCCTCCGCGCAGGGGCTCATCGGAGTGGGGGTGGCTGTGGCCCTTGCCATCCGGGCGGCCGGAGGCCATCGCGAGGAGACCGTCGTCATCAGTGGCTACGGCACCGCGGTGTGGTTCGCGATCCTCGGGGGCGGTCTGCTCGCGGCCGGTGTCGGTCTCCTGCGGGGTCGCCGGTGGGGCCGGGGACTCGTGGTGATCGCGGAGCTGCTGTTGCTGTTCGTCGCCTGGTACGTGGGGGTGGGCTCGGACCAGTACCTCGCCGGTCTGATCCTCGCCGTGGTCTGCGCGGTCGCGTTGGTGTCGCTGTTCCGCAGGGACGCGATCGAGTGGTACGCCGTCTGACCCTCCCGGCGCACGTCGCTCCCTGATCGACCCCGGCAGGTCAGGCGAGGAGCTTGTACGCGCGGATCTCTCCCTCGTGGCGCTCGTACAGGATGTCGCCGATCTGGGCGAGCCCGGTCACGGCTTCTCCCGGTGTCGCCTCCCGGGGGAGACGACGGACCTCGCGCCCGGTGTCGTGATCCAGGAGTGCGAGCCCGTCGGCGACCGGCACGAGTACCCACTCGCCGTTCGCATGGGCCCCGGGGTCGGGGGACCAGCCTCCGGTCAGTCCGGGGCCGGTCGACCCCTCCAGAGTCCACGAGTATCTCCCGGACGGACCGTCGAAGGCGTGCGTGGAACGTCCGTCGAACCACCGGACCTGATCGCCGTGACCGGAGACGGACTCGTGTGAGGGCGGCACGGCCGGCTCGCCCTCCAGGATGAGGACGGTCGAGTGTTCGGTGGGGGAGGTGAACCACTCGACGGTCCAGTCGGGGCCCTGGTTCCGGAGCGCCAGGACCCCCTGCTCGGTCACCTCGATGATCCACAGACCGTCGGCACCTGTCGGGTCCGAGGCGATCTCCTCCGGGGCGCGGTTGTCCTCGGGGACGGTCGTCGAGATCGTCAGCCTGACGGAGTCCTCCCCGGGGCAGCGTTCCGTCACGGCGAAGCGCTCGTCGGTGAGGTCGGCGGTGACGAGGGTGCATCCGGCGCGGGGCTGCATCCCCGCCTCCTGTGGAGCCTCCACGGCCCCGTACTCGACGGTCCGGACCAGGTCGTCGCGCCAGATCTCCAGTCTGTCCGGGCTGAACGCCATCACGTGCTTCCACGAACCGGTGAGCTCCATCGAGTCCGGATACGCACTCTGTCTGGTGCTCGTGTACTCCTGCCGGCTCGGGTCGAGGGACGTCACGTCACTGCACCCGGAGGCGCCGTCGAACGCGGCGACGAGCCGATCCGCGTAGAACGCGCCGGCACAGAACCGCCCCGCGTGCGTGTAGGACCAGCTCTCCTCACCGGATCCCGCGTCCCGGCCGACGAGCACTCCGTCCGGGGAGATGGTGACGAGGTTGCCCTTGGTGGTGAGCGGGGGACCGGTCCCGGCGGACTCGTGCGTCCAGAGCGGTTGGAGCGACGTGGGGGGATCGGTGGCCGGACCGTACTCGGGCTGCTCCACCTCCGCTGCGCGCAGCTCCGATCTGGCCGCGCTCCCCGACATCACCAGGGCGGCCGCCACCAGCACCATGACGACGGCGATCACCCCGGCGGTGACGAGGTCGCGTCGCGTCCGGCGTTCGGGGGGGACGTCGACGAACGGCAGACGGCGGCCGGAACCGCTCCTCAGTGTGCGCACGTGCCTTCCAGGGGGTGGAGGTCGGGTCAGTCCCGGCCGGATGAGTCGGAAGACGACGAGGGACGACGCCGCCGGCGCCGACGCCGCGGGGCGCCGTCGGCGGAGGACTCGGTATCGGACCCGGCGTCCCCGCCCGAGGCGGCGTCGGAGGC
>NZ_JAALDX010000012.1 GCF_014145095.1 Dietzia sp. SLG310A2-38A2
CCGCCGTCCAGGGTGGACTGGTGCGGGTGTTCGACGACTACGCGCATCATCCGACCGAGGTCAGGGCGGTCCTGAGCGCCGGGCGGGAGATCGTCGACTCGGACGGCGGCCGCCTGATCGCCGTCTTCCAGCCCCACCTGTACTCCCGCACGCGCATCTTCGCCGAGGAGTTCGGGCGGTCGTTGTCCCTGGCCGACGAGGTGGTGGTGCTCGACGTGTACGGCGCGCGCGAGCAACCCGAGGCCGGCGTCGACGGCGGCCTCGTCGCCCGGCACGTCAGCTCGCCGGCCCACCACGTCCCCGACCTCGACGCGGCCTTGTCCACGGTGCTCGGGATCGTCCGGCCGGACGACGTGGTCTTCACGCTCGGAGCCGGTGACATCACCACGCTCGGCCCGAGGATCGTGGCCGGGCCCGCGGGGAGCGGGACGGGGTCATGACGAGGGCCGCGCCGTGAAGGGGGCTCAGCGGTGACCGACGAGCCACTCGATCACCCGACGGCCCCGACGGCCTCGGACGACCCTGACCGGAGACTCGCCGCGGCGGACGTCCAGAGCTCGGACGAGCGGGTGCGACACTCCGACCCCGCGGTGCGGGCCACGCTGCGCAGGCGACGTCGCCGCACCAACCGCATCTACGTCGGGCTCGGTGTGGCGCTGGTCGTCCTCCTGGTGGGATACATCGCGCTGTACTTCCTGCCGGTGTTCTCCGTCCGGGAGGTCCGGGTGGTCGGGACCCGGACCATCCCCGTGGAGGCGGTGACCGAGCGGGCGGCGGTGTCCCCCGGGACCCCGCTGCTCCAGGTGGACACCCACGCGGTGGCGCGCCGCGTGGCGGGGATCCCGAGGGTGGACCAGGTCACGGTCACGCGGGACTACCCCTCGAACCTGCGGATCGAGCTGATCGAGCGCACCGCCCTGGTGGTGGTCGAGGTCGACGGCGCACGGCATCTGGTCGACGGACAGGGGATCGACTTCGGGCAGGGCGATCCGCCTCCCGGCACCCCCGAACTCACCGTGGGGCAGGAGGCCCGCTCCGACCTGCCCGGGATCGTCCGGGACCTGTCGACGGTCTTCGCCGAGGTTCGGGGGACCGCGGGACAGGAGATCGCCTCGGTCGACGTGGAGACCCCGGCGTCGATCGTGCTCACCCTCGTCGACGGGCGGACCGTGGAGTGGGGGGCCGCGGGCCGCGACCACGAGAAGGCGGTCGCGTTGCAGATGGTCCTCGAGCAACCCGGTCAGGTCTGGAACGTCTCCAATCCGGCGCTGCCGGCCTCGCGGTAGACCGACACGCCCGCGAGCCTCGTGGACGTGTGGGTCCGGTGCCCCTACCGTGTGATCCGACGGCGGAAACCGCCTCTGACCAGCAACTTTAACCCTCAAGTAGAGGGTGAGAGTTAGGCGAGAGTCTTTCGTCGAGACAGCATGCAACCGAGCACGACACCCCCAAAGGAAGGCCGGGCCTCGATGAGCTCACCGCACAATTACCTCGCAGTCATCAAGGTCGTCGGAATCGGGGGCGGCGGTGTCAACGCCGTGAACAGGATGATCGACGAGGGCCTCAAGGGCGTCGAGTTCATCGCGGTCAATACCGATGCGCAGGCTCTGCTCATGTCCGACGCCGACGTCAAGCTCGACGTCGGGCGCGAACTGACCCGCGGCCTGGGTGCCGGCGCCGACCCGGAGGTCGGGCGCAAGGCCGCGGAGGACCACAAGGACGAGATCGAGGAGGTCCTCAAGGGCGCGGACATGGTCTTCGTCACGGCCGGGGAGGGCGGCGGCACCGGCACCGGGGGAGCGCCGGTCGTCGCGGCCATCGCGCGCAAGCTCGGCGCTCTCACCGTCGGCGTCGTCACCCGTCCGTTCTCCTTCGAGGGCAAGCGTCGCGGAGGACAGGCCGAGGCGGGGATCGAGGGCCTGCGCGAGGCCTGCGACACCCTGATCGTGATCCCCAACGACCGTCTGCTCCAGCTCGGGGACGCCGGCGTGTCCATGATGGAGGCCTTCAAGACCGCCGACGAGGTCCTCCTCAACGGCGTCCAGGGGATCACCGATCTCATCACCACCCCCGGCGTGATCAACGTCGACTTCGCCGACGTCAAGGGCGTCATGTCCGGGGCCGGCAGCGCGCTCATGGGGATCGGCTCCTCGCGGGGCGAGGGCCGGGCGTACAAGGCCGCGGAGGCCGCCATCAACTCTCCGCTCCTGGAGACCACGATGGAGGGCGCCAAGGGCGTGCTCATGTCGATCGCCGGCGGTAGCGACCTGGGCCTGTTCGAGATCAACGAGGCCGCGACCCTGGTACAGGAGGAGGCGCACCCCGACGCCAACATCATCTTCGGCACCGTCGTCGACGACTCGCTCGGCGACGAGGTGCGGGTGACCGTCATCGCCGCCGGGTTCGAGGGAGGGTCCCGGCAGACCTCCGGTTCGGGTCAGTCGCGGCGCGGCCGCCACCACCTCGACGACGACGA
>NZ_JAALDX010000123.1 GCF_014145095.1 Dietzia sp. SLG310A2-38A2
CGTCGATTCGAAACGAACGTCACTGGACATGTGTCTGGACAGTACACCACCCGCCGGACTATCGTCTAGACAGTTGTCCACCCGCACCCGACGGAAGGCCCCCCGTGACGACGAGCACCACCTACGACGCCCCGCTCCTCATCGGCGGCGAGCTGCGCCCGGCCTCCGGGGGCGGCACGTTCGACGTCCTCAACCCCGCCACGGAGGAACTGATCGGCCGCGCCGCCGACGCCCGCCCCGAGGACATGGACGCCGCCATCGCGGCCGCCCGGACCGCGTTCGACACCACCACGTGGTCCACCGATCATGCCTTCCGGGCGTCGTGCCTGCGGCAACTCCGGGACGCCCTGCAGTCCCACACCGAGGACCTGCGCGCGCTCACCATCTCCGAGGTCGGCGCCCCGCACATGTTCACCACCGGTCCGCAGCTGGAGGGTCCCGTCGCCGACCTGGGCTGGCTCGCCGACCTCGTCGACGCCTACCAGTGGGTCGAGGAACTGGGCGAGTCCGAGGTGATGGGGGTGCGCTCCCACCGGTCGGCGCGCCGGGAGGCGATCGGCGTGGTCGGCGCTATCACCCCGTGGAACTTCCCCAACCAGATCAACCTGGCCAAGATCGGCCCCGCCCTGGCCGCCGGCTGCACCGTGGTGCTCAAGCCCGCGCCGGACACCCCGCTCATCGCCGCGGCCGTGGCCCGGATCGCCGCCGAGGAGACCGACATCCCCGCGGGCGTGCTCAACGTGGTGTCGTCCTCGGACCACGGCGTTGGCGCCCAGCTGACCACCGACCCGCGCGTGGACCTGGTCTCGTTCACCGGATCCACCGCCACCGGCAAGAAGATCATGGTGGCCGCGGCGGAGACCCTCAAGAAGGTCTTTCTCGAGCTGGGCGGCAAATCCGCCGCGGTGGTGCTCGACGACGCAGACCTGGGCGCCGCGTGCTTCATGACGGCCCTCAACGCCTGCACCCACGCCGGCCAGGGCTGCGCTCTCACCACGCGCCTGGTGGTGCCGCGCGAGAAGTATGACGAGGCCGTCGAGGCGGCCAAGGGGGCCATGGCGGCCTTCGCGCCGGGCGACCCCACCGACCCCGGCACACTGTGCGGTCCGCTGATCTCCGAACTTCAGCGCGAGCGGGTCGAGGGGTACATCGCGCTGGCCGTGGAGGAGGGCGGCACCATCGAGATCGGCGGCGGCCGCCCCTCCGGCCAGGACAAGGCCACGGGCTTCTGGGTGGAGCCCACCCTGATCTCCGGTCTCGACAATTCCGCGCGGGTGGCCCAGGAGGAGATCTTCGGGCCCGTCCTCGTCGTCATCCCCCACGACGGCGACGACGACGCGGTCCGGATCGCCAACGACTCCCCCTACGGCCTCTCCGGCGCCGTCTGGGGCGCCGATCTCGACCGGGTCGAGAAGGTCGTCGCGAGCATCCGCACCGGAACGCTCGGGGTGAACGGCGGCGTCTGGTACGGCGCCGACGTGCCCTTCGGCGGATACAAGCAGTCGGGCATCGGCCGCGAGATGGGCCGCCAGGGCTTCGAGGAGTACCTCGAGACCAAGTCCGTGGCGACCCCGGCCTGACTCGCCACCCACACCTGACCCACCACCCCTATCAAGGAAGCAGAGACTACAGACATGGGACGTTTTGACGGCAAGTCCGTGATCGTGACCGGCGCGGCCGGCGGAATCGGCGAGGAGTACGCCAAGGCGCTCGCCGCGGAGGGCGCGAAGGTCGTGGTGGCCGACGTCTCGGACACCGAGGGCGAGCGCGTGGCCGCGGAGATCGTCGCCGCCGGCGGCGAGGCCTTCTTCCATCACACCGACGTCTCCGACCCGGACTCGGCCGGTGCGTGCGCCGAGGCGACGGTGGAGAAGTATGGCCGGCTGGACATGTTGGTCAACAACGCCGCGATCTTCGGCGGCATGAAGCTCGACTTCCTCATCACGGTGCCGTGGGACTACTACCAGAAGTTCATGCAGGTCAACATGAACGGCCAGCTCCTCATGGTGCGTGCCTGCTGGGAGAAGATGGCGGCGGCAGGTGGCGGCGCGATCGTCAACCAGTCCTCCACCGCCGCGTGGCTCTACTCCGGCTTCTACGGCCTGGCCAAGGTGGGCGTCAACGGCCTGACCCAGCAGCTCGCCACCGAGCTCGGCGGGTCGAACATCCGAGTCAACGCCATCGCGCCCGGCCCGATCGACACCGAGGCCAACCGCACCACCACCCCGCAGTCGATCGTCAAGGACATGGTCGACAAGCTCCCCCTCAAGCGCATGGGCCAGCCGCAGGACCTGGTGGGCATGCTGCTGTTCCTCCTGTCGGACGAGGCGTCCTGGATCACCGGGCAGATCTTCAACGTCGACGGCGGACAGATCATCCGGTCATGAGCACGGGCCAGAGCGCAGAGCAGAACGTCGACCAGGAGCCCGCACCGCGGATCGGGCCCGGGACGCCCGAGGACTCCCCCGCCCCGGTCGGGTTCATCGGCCTGGGCAACATGGGGGCGCCCATCGCGCGTCGGCTCCTGACCTGGCCGGGCGGCCTGGTGGTCTGCGACGTCCGTCCCGAGGCCACCGAACCGTTCGTCGCCGAGGGGGCCACCGCCGCCGCGACTCCGGCCGAGGTCGCCCGGACCGCACGACTGGTCTCGGTGACGGTTCTCGACGACGCCCAGGTCCGTGACGTCGTCGACGGCCCCGACGGGATCCTGCGCACCGCGGCACCCGGGACGGTGATCGCGGTCCACTCCACCATCTCCGACTCCACGGCCGTAGAGCTGGCTGGGGTGTGCGCGGCCGCGGGGGTGCATCTGGTCGACGCCCCGGTCTCCGGCGGTGCGCCCGGGGCCGAGAAGGGCGAACTCGCGGTGATGGTGGGCGGGCCGCGCGAGGTCTACGAGGCCTGCAAGCCCGTCTTCGCCCTGTGGGCCGCCATGCCGGTCCACGCCGGTGAGGTGGGCTCGGGTACGCGGATGAAGCTGGCCCGTAACCTGCTGCACTTCATCTCCTTCACCGCCACCGCCGAGGCCTCGCGCCTGGCGGAGGCGGCGGGCGTCGACATCGCCAAGCTCGGTCGCGTGGTCCGGCACACCGACGCCATCACCGGCGGCGCCGGGGCCGTGATGCTGCGCGAGACCACCGCACCGATCGACGCCGACGACTTCTGGCACGGCGTGTTCACCCATGTCCGGGGCCTCGGAGAGAAGGACCTCTCACTGGCCCTGTCCCTGGGCGAGCGCCTGGAGGTGGACCTGCCGCTCGGGACCATCGCGCTACGGGACCTGGGCACCGGGTTCGGCGTGGGGCCGGGCGAGATCGCCCGCCGCGCCACGGCCGCGGGTGTGGATGTGGACGACGACGACGAGGGAGCACGATGAGCGACACGACAGAGTCCGGCATGACCCCCGACCGCGAGCGCGGCTTGGCCATGATGACCGAGGTCTACGGCTTCGAGATGTCCGACGGCCCCGGCGACTACTTCGCCGAGACCGCGGACCACCTGTTCGGGCGCGTATGGTCCCGCCCCGGCCTGAGCCACCGCGACCGCCGCCTGCTCCTGCTGGGTGCACTCACCGCGCAGGGCAACACGGACATCGCCGACATCCAGGTGGGGGCCGCGCTGGGAAACGACGAGCTCACCCCGGAGGAGCTCGAGGAGATCGTGCTGTTCCTCTGCTACTACGCCGGCTGGCCCAACGGCACCAAGCTGGGCAACGTGGTGGGCCCGCACGTCGCGCGCGCCCGCAAGGCCGCACGACGGGCCGCGGCAGAGGCCGGGGGCGAGGGGTGAGCTCGGGGGTCAGGGCGGGAGTCGGGGGCAGAGTCACGGGCGATAGGTTGAGGACATGACCGCACCCCAGATCGACCAGGCGCTGCTCGACGTGGCGCTCGCCGCCCCCGGCTTCATGCCGCTGGACGAGGGCCGCACCCTCTACGAGATCGCCTGCGAGTACCTGGGCGACGGCGTGGGGGTCGAGATCGGCACCTACTGTGGCCGGTCGACCGTGTTCCTGGGCGCGGCCGCGCGTGTGACCGGCGGCAGCATCGTCACCGTCGACCACCACCGTGGGTCCGAGGAGCACCAGCCCGGGTGGGAGTACCACGACACCACGCTGGTCGACCCGCATACCGGCCGCCTGGAGACCCTCGTGGCGTTCCGGCACACGATGTGGGACGCGAAGCTCGACGACGTGGTGACGGCGGCCGTGGGCACCTCGCGCCAGGTGGCCCGCGTCTGGGGCAAGCCCGCCTCGTTCGTGTTCATCGACGGCGGCCACTCCTCCGAGGCGGCGGAGGCCGACTACGAGGGATGGGCACCGTGGGTCGCGGTCGGTGGTGCGCTGTTGATCCACGACGTGTTCCCGAACCCCGAGGACGGCGGTCG
>NZ_JAALDX010000124.1 GCF_014145095.1 Dietzia sp. SLG310A2-38A2
CAGGAGGGGGCCGCCTCCGCGGACGCGCGGGAGCGGCGGCGCGGCATGGCCCTGGCGGTCGTGGCGCTGGTGGGGTCGGTGCTGTCGTTCATGGTGACCACCGCGACGGGACTGCACGTGATCGTGCCCGTCCTGATCGTGGCCCTGGGGGCCGGGCTGGTCTGGCAGCAGTACGACGGCGGGGGACGAGTGGCTCCCCGGTCCGTCTTCGACTGGGCCAGGGTCACCGCCGGTGCGACCCTCGTCGTCGTCGGACTCGCCGTCGTCGTGCTGGGGCAGGTCGAGTTCGCCGCCCTGCGGTCGTCCTTCCTGGCGGTGCTGGCGACCCTCGTCGGAGTGGTGCTGCTCAGCGTCCCCGTGGGGCTGCGGCTGTGGCGGTCACTCGAGGAGGAACGTGCGGCCCGCATCCGGGAGGCCGAGCGCAGCGACATCGCCTCCCACCTCCACGACTCCGTGCTGCAGACGTTGGCGTTGATCCAGAAGCGTTCCGACGACCCCGCCCAGGTGTCGCGGCTGGCCCGTCGGCAGGAGCGCGAGCTGCGGCAGTGGCTCTTCGGGGCCGGGTCGCGCATGTCCTCGGGTGCGGCCACCGTCGCGGGGGCCGTCGAGGTGATCGTCGGGGACGTCGAGGACGCCTACGGTCTGCGTGTGGACCAGGTGGTGGTGGGCGGGGACGGCCCGGGGGGAGACGCCGAGAAGGCGGTGCTGGGCGCCGTCCGCGAGGCCCTGGTCAACGTGGCCAAGCACGCCGGCGTCGACACCGCCGACGTGTTCGTGGAGAACGACGGACAGGTGCTCAGCGCCTTCGTCCGGGACCGCGGCTGCGGCTTCGACCCCGACGACGTGGGCGATGATCGACACGGGTTGTCCCAGTCCATCCGGCACCGTGTCGAGAGCCGGGGTGGCAGCGTGACGGTGCGCAGTACGCTCGGTCGCGGAACCGAGATCGGGATCGAGATGCCGCTGGAGGGCGAATGACGGACGAGCCGGTGGGTGGCGTCAGGGTGTGCCGGGTATTTCTCGTCGACGACCACGCGGTGTTCCGCAGCGGTGTCCGGGCCGAACTCGCCGGCCAGGCCGGCATCGAAGTGGTGGGCGAGGCGGGGTCGGTGGCCGAGGCCGTCGCCGGGATCGGTCGGGTACGACCCGACGTGGTCCTGCTCGACGTACACATGCCAGACGGTGGCGGGGTCGCCGTGCTGCGCGCGGTGCTGGGGGCCGACCCGAGCGGTGTTTCCGGCAGGTCCGGCACGTCCGATGCGTCCGTCGCGCCCGGCACCGCCGGCGCGTCCGACGCGTCCGACGCGCCTGTGTCCACCTTCCTCGCACTGAGTGTCTCCGACGCCGCGGAGGACGTGATCGCCGTGATCCGCGGCGGGGCGCGCGGATACGTCACCAAGACCATCTCCGGTGGGGAGCTGGCCGACGCCGTGCGCCGCGTGGCCGACGGGGACGCGGTGTTCTCCCCGCGCCTGGCCGGGTTCGTCCTGGACGCGTTCGCCCGTGCCGCGCCCGGACCGGAGGATCGGGGTGAGCCCGTCCACGACCCGGAGGTCGACTCCCTCACTCCTCGGGAGAAAGAGGTGCTGCGGTTGTTGGCACGCGGTTACACCTACAAGGAGATCGCCGAGAAGCTGTTCATCTCGGTCAAGACCGTGGAGACGCACGCCTCCAACGTGCTGCGCAAGACCCAGCAGTCCAACCGGCACGCGCTCACCCGTTGGGCGCAGTCCCGCCACCTGGACTGACGCGCGACGCCCCCACCCCGCGCCTGTTCATCGCGAAGAGCGTTCCGCACACATCGCCCGGGAGTGGGGTGTGCGGAACGCTCTTGGCGTTGACGCCGGCCAGCTACCGTGGCGTCGTGAGCGAACCGCGCGACCTCCCCGTCTGCATCATCGGTGACTCCTTCGTGGCCGGGTACGGCGACGAGACCGGCCGTGGATGGACCGCGCACCTGGTCGAGGAGGGTGCCGGGGCGGGCCTGAGCCTCCACACCACCGTCGCGGGGATCGGCGGGGACACCTCCGAGATGATCCTGGCCCGCTGGGACGAGGTGGACCGCCGACGGGCCGCGTTCCCGACCACGGCGGTGATCGCGGAGTTCGGCGTCAACGACGTGATGGAGCACGAGGGTGCCCTTCGCGCCGAGGAGGCGGGCACGGTCGCGGCCCTGCGGGGGATGATCGCCCGTGCTCCCGAGGGGCGGTTCCTGGTGGTGGGGCCGCCACCGGTCATGTGGGAGCAGGTCAACGAGCGGATCGCCGCCCGTGCCGCGGCCATGGCCGCGGTGTGCGCCGAGGCCGGGGTGCCGTTCGTGCCGACCTTCGATTCCCTGCGGCCCGGCGGTGCGTGGATGCGCGAGGTCACGGCCGGCGACGGGGCACACCCCGGCCCCGCGGGGTACGAGGAGTTCGCCCGGGTCATCTCCGGCCCGGTGCTCGGGTGGCTTCGCTCCCTGCCGGACGTCGAGCCGGGCTAGCGGGAACTCTTCATGGCGGTCCTGATCGTCACGGACGGGTCGGCCTGCAGTTCGGCCAGACGGTCCGAACCCATGGGCAGCAGCGCGATCCTCCCGCCGGAGTCGAAGTGCATCGCCCAGCCGTACGTCTTGGTCAGCGGGGAGGTGCGCAGGCACGGTTGACCCTTGGCGAAGAACCGCTCGCGTTCGGCCGCACGGTCGGCCTCCCCGATGCCCTTGCGAGCGCAGTGGACGTCGAAGAGCAGGTCGTCGCTCGTCCAGGTGTAGTCCGCACCCGAGAGCCTCTCGTACTGCAACTCGGCGATCGAGCGTTTCCCCGCCGGCGGCGCCGTGGCCGTCTCGGC
This sequence comes from Dietzia sp. SLG310A2-38A2, assembly GCF_014145095.1. Taxonomy (GTDB): domain Bacteria; phylum Actinomycetota; class Actinomycetes; order Mycobacteriales; family Mycobacteriaceae; genus Dietzia. Next base: position 2,827 of record NZ_JAALDX010000124.1, read on the forward strand.
CCGGGTGTCGGGTGCGGGCAGGATCAGTGTGTCGGTGTAGTCGGTGCTGTGCATGGCGCCCTCCTGTTTCCCGTGGTGACCGCGATGGTGTGTTCTCCGTCGCGGTCGGGGCCGGTGGTCTCCGGTAATCTGAGTATTGCCGCACGCCCCGTACGGCGGCAGGAGGATGAATCATGACGAGTCCGCAGAACCCTGACCGCATCGGCGAGCATTCCGAGGAGCCCGCGGACAAGGCCCGGTATGACCACGACGACGCGGTCGCCGACGAATGGGGGGACGAGTCCTTCCCGGCCAGCGATCCCCCCGCGACCCCCTGACCCCGAAACCCTGACTCAGCGCAGTATCTCGAACTGCTCCGACACCGCCCGCAGCGCAGACGCGCTGCGGGCGAACTGTTCGGTCTCGGTGGCGTCGAGTTCCAGTTCCACCACGCGCTGGACGCCGGTCCGGCCGATCACCGCGGGGACGCCGATGAAGATGCCGTCCTGTCCGTACTCGCCCCGCAGCAACGTGGAGACGGGTAGCGACACCTGCTCGTTGCGCAGGACGGCGCGGGTGATGCGGGCGAGGCCCATGCCGATGCCGTAGCTGGTGGAGCCCTTGGAGTCGATGATCCGGTAGGCGGCGTCCCGGGTCTCCGTGAAGATCTGGGCCAGTCGTTCCCGCGTGGCAGGGTCCCCGTCGAGATCCCGGCGAAGTGGCACCCCGGAGACGTTGGCCGACGAGAAGACCGGCAGTTCGGTGTCGCCGTGTTCGCCGATGATCGAGGCGTGCACGCTCATCGGGGCGACGTCGTAGTACTCGCCCAGCATGAACCGGAAACGCGCGGAGTCGAGGATCGTGCCGGAGCCGATGACCTGTGCGGAGGGCAGGCCGGAGTAGCGCCACGAGGCCTGGGCGAGGATGTCCACGGGGTTGGTGGCCACGAGCAGGATGCCGTCGAAGCCGGTCGCCATGACGTCGCCGACGATCCCCTCGAAGATCGCCATGTTCCTGCCGACCAGGTCGAGCCGCGTCTCGCCGGGGCGCTGGGCGGCGCCGGCGCAGATCACCACCATCGTGGCGTCCGCGCAGTCGTCGTAGGTGCCCTCCGTGACGAGGGTGGGGGAGGGTGCCCACACGACGCCGTGGTTGAGGTCCATGACCTCGCCGACCAGTTTGTCGTGGTCGATGTCGATGATGGCCAGGTGGTCGGCCAGGCCCTGGTTGACGAGCGCGTAGCCGTAGGCGATGCCCACGTCCCCCGCGCCGATGAGCACGATGCGGTTCCCGATGGAAGCTTTCATGCTCGCCAGGGTAGGGCCGTGGGATGGCCGTCCGGGCGACACCGGGTGAACGCGGGCCCCCCACCTGGCCCTGTCACTTGGCGCTGCCACCTGGCCTTGTCACCTTGCCCTGTGGCCCGGCTCGACGCGTTATTCGGCGGCCTCGAGCACGGCGCGGTGACGACGCTCGATGGTGCCCTCGTGGTCGACCAGCTGCAGGTACCCGCCCTTCTCCGCGAGGAGGGTCTCCGCCTCCGCCCAGAACTCTTCCTGCGGCGGCGACTGCACGTTGCGCTCCGGGTCGGTGATCTCGGTGGCGTTGAGCAGGGAGGACCGGAGGTCGGCGGTGAGGAGGTTGACCACGCGGGTGGTGTTGATCGAGCCGGTGACATGGCCGATGAAGTACACGAGTGCGCCGATACAGCAGAGCGCCAGGACGAGCGCAAGGGTGACGTTGTAGTGGGGGACGAACGGTGCTCCCTCGTCGCCGCCGGTGACTGTGCGCAGGCTGTAGAGACTGAAGGCGAAGGTGGAGATGAAGACACCCAGCGTGACCTGGTTGCCGCGGTCCTCGGTGAAGTTCTGGAGTAACCGCGGACCCATGGTGCCCGCGGCGTAGGAGAGGGCGGCGATGGTGATGGAGAAGACGGTTCCGCCCACACCGATGGAGCTGCTCGCCACGGCGGCGAGGATGCTCCGGGAGCCGTCCACGCCGCCGCCGTAGAGCCAGGCGGCTGCGTCGTCGCTCGTCCCCGGATTGGTGGACAGCCACGTCCCGAGCTGGGCGAGGGCCAGCGCGACGAGAGTCATGACGGCGGGCAGGAACCAGAAGCGCCGGCTGATCTGACGGAATCGGAAGCGTAGTCCGGCCATGCCTCTCCTCTCGATGGTCGCCACAGCGTATCCGTTCGGTCCGACGGAGACCTCCGCTCGGACGTGTCGAACAGGTGTTCTTGCGCCGTGTCGTACCGGTGGTGTTCACTGATCGCGTACTCGAAAGATCATTCGATTCACGCAGTGTGCGGCGTGTCGGCCCGGGCGGGAGTTGGCGGTGATGGTAATAGACACCTCTGTCGTTGATCTGTCCGGCCTCGGCACGGCGGACCGCGTCGCTGAGCTGCGGCGCCGACTGGCCACGATGCCGGGTGGGGGCCCGCCCGCCGCCGCGC
>NZ_JAALDX010000125.1 GCF_014145095.1 Dietzia sp. SLG310A2-38A2
TCCTTCGACATGCTGGACACCTTCGACCGTGAGCAGGAGACCGACCCCGGTCGCCAGGCCCGCAGGCCGGACCACCGGACCGCGCACCGCGAGCCGCTACGGCGTGCGGTCGGCTGACCGGCCCGCGACCCGATCAGGGGCGTCGTCGGTACAGCAGCACGCCGTCCTTGACCGTGGCCGTCTGACGCTCGTCCGGCCCGACCGCCTCCCGTGGGCGGATCTCCGCCAGGACGAGTTCCCACACAGACGGGTCCAGGGCGAGTTCGGCGGCCTCCTCGGTGGGTGTCGGCAGGTCGAGGTGGCCCGCGTGATCCCCGGCCTCGGGTCGGTGCGCCCACGGCGGGACGTCCGCTTCGCTCTCGAACACGTGGGAGACCATCAGCAGGTGGCCGCCCGGCCGGATCCACTCGGCGGCACGTCGCAGTACCCGCGGGCGGGACAGCTCGACGGGGGAGTGGAAGAAGCTAGCCGTCACCAGGTCGAAGCGCTTGTCGGTGGTCCAGGTGGTCAGGTCGTGTGCCACCCAGTCGATGCGGTCGGCCACACCTCGGGCGGTCGCCGCGTCAGCGCCGCGGGAGGTCGCCGTGGGGGACAGATCCACCGCGGTGACGTCCCACCCCTGCTCGGCCAACCAGAGCGCGTCGCCGCCCTCGCCGCAGCCCAGTTCGAGGGCCGAACCGACCGGTAGCGGGGCGACCACGGCTGCAGTCGTGGCGTTGACCGCTCCCGACCACCGTGGTCCGTTGTCGGCGTACTCGCCCTCCCAGTACTCGGCGGGAGTGCCGGTCGAGTCGGGCGCGCCGGGCGAGTCCGATGAGCCGGAGGCGGGTGAGGCAGCGATCGCGCGGTCGAAGTCCTCGTTGACCAGCATCATGTTGACCATCCCGCCGGCCATCGACCCCGCGGCCATGGACACGGGCACGGTCGCACCCGGGTTGGCAACGTTGCCCACCGCCCAGATGCGGGGGTGGCCGGTCGCCCCGAACTGGTCCACGGCCAGTGCCGTGCCCATCGGGTTGGTGGCCCGTTCCAGAGTGAGTCCGTCGAGGAACTGGTCGTGGGGTCGCGCCACGGGTGCCGCGAAGATCGCATCGAGTGCGATCTCCCGCCCGTCATCTAGCCGGACCCCGCTCAGGCGGCCGTCGGTGGACAGGACCCTGTCGACGGGGGTCGACTCGAGTCGGACGCCGCGGGCCCGGAGTCGGGCGGCCACCTCGGCGTCGGGACCGTTGCCGGATTCGTCGATGCCAGCGGTGAGGAAGACCAGGTCGTCAGTCCACTGCCGTACGAGTTGGGCCTGGTGCGTGGACATGGCGGATGTACCCAGCACCGCGATCCTGCTGCCGCGCACCTCCCAGCCGTGGCAGTAGGGGCAGTGCAGCACGCTCGTGCCCCAGAACTCCCGCAGGCCGGGGATGTCCGGCAGCTCGTCGGTTTGTCCGGACGCGACGACCAGGGCACGTGCGGTCGCGGGCGCCGCATCGGCGAACTCGACGGTCAGGCCGGCCCCGCCGTCGTCTTTACCCGCGTCGTCGACCCCGCTGTCACGAACCACGGTCACCGAGCCCGGACGCACCGTCACGTCGTACTGGCGGAGTTCCTCGCGGCCCCGGCGGAGCAGCTCCAGCGGGTCCACGCCCTCGTGGCCGAGGACGCCGTGCATGTGTGCGGCGAAGCGATTTCGTGGCTCGCCGGCGTCGACGACGAGCACGCGGCGGCGTGCCCGCCCCAGCATCAGCGCCGCCGACAGGCCTGCGGCCCCGCCGCCGACGACGATGGCGTCCCAGCGTTCTTCTGTGTCCTTGTTTGTGTGCATGACAACAGTTCACGCCGGGTGTGCGTAAACTGCAAGGATGTTTGCACTATTGGCAAGGGGTTGAGTGGTGCCGGAGGAACTCAAGCTGGTCGGGACGCGGTTGCGGGCGTACCGCCACAGCAAGGGGTGGACACTGGACGAGCTGGCCGAGCGCGCGGCCATGTCGGCCAGCACGCTCTCCCGTCTCGAATCGGGCAAACGTCAGGCCAGTCTCGAGCTGCTCCTGCCGCTCACCCGCCAGTTGGGGATCAGTCTGGACGACCTGGTGGCACCGTCGACCGTCGACCCCAGGGTGCGGCGTCCGGTGATCCACCGGAACGGCATGGTCATCGCCCCGCTCGCGCCCGAGGGCTCCTCGGTGGGGACCTACAAGATCACCTACCCGCCGTCGAGCTCCGCGCCCGACCCCCGCGTCCACGACGGCTACGAGTGGTTCTACGTCCTGTCCGGGAAACTGCGCCTGGTCCTGGGCGACCAGGAGCTGATCCTGACCCGCGGGGAGGCAGCGGAGTTCGACACCAGGGTCCCGCACAGTCTGTCGGCCGCCGGCGCGCGGCCCGCGCAGGTGATCAGTATCTTCAACGACGACGGGGTGCGGATGCACACCCACACGGCCGACTCGTGAGGCCCCGCACTCCCGGTTTGGGGGGTCGGCCGGGCGTGCTGGTAAGGTGTTCCACGCTGCTCGAGAGGGTGGCACCGCTTCCCGAAAGGGCGGCAACACGGTCCGCGAGGGCCGTGCGGGGCTATAGCGCAGTTGGTAGCGCGTCTCGTTCGCATCGAGAAGGTCAGGGGTTCGATTCCCCTTAGCTCCACCCAAGGACCGTGAGTTCAGAGGCCGTTTCCGCTCAGGCGGGGACGGCCTTTCCGTTTTCTCGCGTCGCACCAGGTCGGGTGCCGCAATATGCTCCCGGAGTCGCCGGGCGTTCCGGCATGCTGGATCGACGGGACCCCCAGCGAAGTGACTGCGTCGGAGGTGCCCAGATGACGAGGGCATGCACACACAACGGCCCCGTTCTGGGCGGCGCGGGGCCTCGTCTGTCCGCCGATGGTTGGACAGGGCAGGTCTTTCGCTATCCGAGGAGGTGGACGTGGCAACTCACACCGTGCGCGTCCACGCGCAGTTCTCGGCGGACCCCGCGGATGTCCTGGGAATGGAGTCCGACGCAGCGCAGTGGCGGCAGTGGGCGGGTGCACCGCTGCGGGGGTTCCGGCGGCGGAGGCGAACGACCGCGCTGGAGCCGGGAGTGGAACACGTGTACGCGGTGCAGCCGAGGTGGCAGCTCTACGACCGCGTCGGTCGCGTCACCGTTCGGGCACGACCCGGCGGCGGCGAGCTCGAGTGGACCTACTCCTTCCGCTCGGCCAACCGGGTCGTCGGCATGGTGGCCGCCCGCATCGTCAAGGCCTCCCTCGCCGTGCTCGCCCGTCGGCTCGTCACGGAGGCCGACCGGCGGATCACCATCACCCGCAGGCCGAGTATTCCGTCGCGGCTCCAGCGAGCTGGACTCCGGTTGATCGTCCGTCCCGTCCTGACGGTGGCCCCGTTCGACGAACGGGGGATCCGGGCCCTGCGGGCCGTGGCCACCGGCGCGTCCAGGCTGGCCGGCTCGCGACGAACGGCCAGACCGGCGGTCGGGGTCCCCGTTGCGGGACTCTGGATCGACGGGCCAGCCGGTGCCCCGGGCCTGCTCGTCCTCCACGGGGGCGGTTATGTGGCCGGCTCATCCGACACACATGCCACCATGGCAGTGACCCTCGCCCGCCTCTCGGGCGCGACCGCCTACGTACCTGATTATCGGCTCGCTCCCGAGCACCGTCACCCGGCCGCCCTGGACGATGCCGAAGCGGCGTTTCACCGTCTCGCCCAGCACGTCGGAGGATGCGAACGGGTCGCCATTGCCGGGGACTCCGCCGGCGGGGGCCTCGCTCTCGGACTGGTCGAACGTCTCCGTCGACGCTCGGAACGCCCGGCCGGTCTGGCGCTGATCAGTCCGTGGGTCGACCTCACCGAACCTCTCGGTCCCGACCGCTCCGGTGGCGCCCTCGACCCGCTCATGCCCCCATTGGTCGCCCGGAACTGCCGTGATGCCTATGCCGGTGACACCCCGGTCGACGATCCGGAGATCTCTCCCTGCCGCCGGCCGCTCGATGAGACGGCGCCACCCGTGGCGGTCGTCTGTGGCGGCGACGACTTCGTGGTCGACGACGTTCGCGCCTTTGTCGACACGAGCACTGCGCTCGGCGCGTCGATCGACCTGCGGGTCTGGCCGGGGATGATCCACTGCTTCCCCGTGGTCGCTGGAACGCCCGAGGGGGCGTCTGCCCTGGCGGTACTGGGCGCGCACATCCGTGACGTGACGATCCGGCGCTGACCATCCCGGCGTACCCGCCTGTCGCCGGCCCGGCGCGCGGGGCCCATACACTTTGTGCGTCGACCGCCCGGCGTGCAGCGGGGCTCAGCTCGAGGGAGAAGAACATACTCGTGCAGGCCAGTACAGGAAAGTGGCTGTTCCTCGCCGCGGCGATCGCACTCGAGGTGGCGGGCTCGCTCTCCCTGAAGGGGGCGCTCGTCACGCCCGCGCTGTACGCGATGGTGGCCGTCGGGTACATGGGCGCGTTTGCATTCCTCGCCCTCACCCTGCGGGCGGGCGTGCCGCTCGGGGTGGCGTACGGCATCTGGGGGGCCTCCGGCGTCGCGCTGACCGCGGGCCTGTCGACCCTGATCTACCACGAGCCGCTGACCCCGCTGATGGTCGCCGGCATCGCGGTGATCATCGCCGGGGTGTTGTGCGTCGAACTGGGATCCCAGCGCGCCCGGGCACGCGCGGAGGGGGCCGGCTGATGGCCTGGGCCTACCTCGCCGTCGCGATCTCCTTCGAACTCGCCGCGACGCTCTCGCTCCGCATGGCGGTCGACAACGCGCGGTGGTACGCCGCCGTCGTGCCCGGTTACCTGGTGGCCTTCGTCTTCCTCTCCCTGACCCTCGCGGAGGGGATGCCGCTGGGGGTCGCCTACGGCATCTGGACGGCCGCCGGCGTGGCCCTGGCCGCGGTCCTGAGCCGGCTGCTCTTCCGCGAACCCCTCACGCCCTTGATGGGCGCCGGGATCGTCCTGATCGCCGGCGGGGTGTTGCTCGTGGAGCTGGGCGCGGGCGCCTGAGGACAGAGGCACCGATCGTTTACACGGGGTTCACCACCATCCCGATTCCCCCGGGCGTGTCTGAGTAATGTTCTGCGTCATGGCGACACCCGCGCCCGAGGGCGACGACGAACCCGGGATCCCCTCGACGGTTCAGCGATACATCGACGAGACCCCCCGCTGGCGGGACGGCACGCCTGCGGGCGCGGGTGGCATGACGAGCATGCAGAGCAGGATCTGGTGGCTCGCCTCCGCGGGCAAGTTCTTCGAGGGCCTGATCGTGTTCCTCATCGGTGTCGCCCTGCCACTCATCACCGCCTACTGGTCCCTCTCGACGGTGGAGACCGGACTCCTCACCGCGGCGCCCCTCGCGGGCATCATGGTCGGCGCGACCGCGCTCGGCGGGCTGTCGGACCGGTTCGGTCGACGGCAGATGTTCCTCATCGAGATGGTGCTGTTCACCCTGTTCGTTCTGGGTGCGACGGTGGCTCCGGGATTCGTCGTCTTCCTGATCTGCCTACTCGGAATGGGACTCGCCCTGGGGTGCGACTACCCCACCGCGCACACGATGATCTCCGAAACGCAGTCGACGGTCTCCCGGGGACAGAAGGTCCTGTCGGCGTTCGCGTTCCAGGCGGTCGGGGCCGTGGCGGGCACGCTCGTCGGGGTCGCGATCCTCACCAATACCGACTCGCTCGATGCCTGGCGACTGATGTTCGGCGTCGTCGTGGTGCCGGCGGCACTCGTGGCAGTCGGCCGACTCTTCATCGTGCAGAGCCCACACTGGCTCGCGAACGTCGGCCGGGTCGACGAGGCCCAGGTCGAACTCAAGAGGCTGCTCGACCGCACACCCCGGTACCCCTCGGTGGTCTCGCTGGCAACGGAACGCAGCGCGCACGCGGCCGAGGGACAGAAGCTCGGATCGCTGTTCCGCAGACCGTGGCGCAGATCGACGATCCTGGCGTCCGTTCCGTGGTTCCTCCAGGATCTCGGGACCTACGGCATCGGCATCTTCACGCCGACGATCATCGCGACGACCCTCGGGGACGTCGACCACAACGCCTCGTCGTCGTCGGCGATCATCCACAACGATCTGCTCGGCGCCGAGGGGGCCGCCTTCATCGACACATTCCTCCTCGTCGGCATCGTGGTGGCGATCCTGCTCGTCAACCGGCTGGGTCGCATGCGCTTGCAGATCATCGGGTTCGTCGGGTGCGCAGTCGGACTGGCGATCGCGGCGGCGTCGACGTACGCCACCGGGACGGTGCAGACCGTGCTCATCTTCGGCGGCTTCATCCTGTTCCAGTTCATGACCAACCTCGGTCCCAACTCGATGACCTACGTCGTCGCGGGTGAGGTGTTCCCCACCTCTCTCCGCGGTATGGGCGCCGGCATGGCGGCGTCTTTCGCGAAGGTCGGCGCGGTGCTCACCTCGTTCCTGTTCCCGATTCTCCTCGTCTCGTGGGGCACCAGCACAGTGCTGGCGATTCTCGTGGGTACCTCACTGCTCGGCGCCGTCATCACGTGGAAGTTCCGGATCGAGACCACGGGCAAGAGCGTCGAGGACATCGATTCGATGTACGAGGAGCACGCGGCGCCGCCGGAGCTCGCCGAGGGGTGATGCCGTTCGGCTCGGCTGTGGCACTCTGTGCGGTATGCCGTCCCCTCGGATCGCCATCACCTTCTGCACGCAGTGCCGGTGGATGCTCCGCGCCCAGTGGTACGCGGGCGAGCTGCTCCAGACCTTTGAGGATGAGATCGGGGAGGTCGCGCTCGTGCCCGCGACCGGCGGTACGTTCCGCATCGATGTCGGCGACGAGCAGGTCTGGAACCGCAAGAAGGATGGCGGATTCCCGGAGATCACCGAACTGAAGCGGGCCGTCCGTGATCTCGTCGCTCCGGAGAAGTCACTCGGTCACGCCGACCGGGTCGAGCCCACCGACTAGCCACACCGATCTGCCCTCCCCGGATCCGGACAAAGCCAGTTCGCCCTGGAGGCGTCCGGATTCCGCGCGATGTTCATCTTCGCGACAGCGGACTCTGGTGTGCTGGTCAGAAGGCGGCGGGTGCCGTACCGAACCACTCCAGGGAGATCGACATGTCCGGAAGACTGCTCACCGTGTGCGGCTTCGCCGCCGTAACCCTCCTCGCGAGCGCCGGGACGGCGTCCGCGCAGCTCGGCTCCGTCACCGGTTCGCTGCCGGGGTCGACCAGCGGGCCGGTCGGCTCCACGGCCACCGCGGTCTGCAACGCCGGTAGCGTGGCCAACCTCGCCGGGGCCGGACTGCCGACCAGCGCGGTCTGCTCAGTCGCACCGGCGCTGGGCAAGTCGATCGACCACCTGCTCGCCGGAGACACCAACGGTTCGGTCTCCGCGCTCGTCGGCGGCGTCCCGGGGGTGGGGAGCGCGTTGGAGAGGGTGGTCCCGACGGACTCCGCAGCCGACCTGGTGGATCAGGCGCTCGCGGGGATCGACTCCACGTCGCTCAACCCCCAGGGCTGAGCGGGCGGCGCGCGGTCGCAAGGCGGGCAGGGAGACCGGGGGCGCTTTGCACTCAGTGCAAAAGTGCTGGCCAAAGCGCGTGATCGCTAGATTGGAACGCGTTATAGTTCGCGCATGACCCTTGCACCCGGTAGCCCCGTCCCCGATGTATTCAGCCCGGCGAAGATCGGAAACGTGACGCTGCGCAACCGCATCGTCAAGGCCGCGACGTTCGAGGGCCGCTGCCCCGAGGGCCGGGTCACCGACGAGCTGATCGAATTCCACGCCGAGTACGCCCGCGGCGGCGTCGGCATGACCACCGTCGCCGACCTGGCCACCTCGCCCGAGGGCCGCACCGACCGGCACCAGTACCACTGGGGCATGGACGACCGCGGCATGCTGCGCAAGCTCACCGACACCGTGCATGCCGAGGGCGCGGCCGTCTCGGCGCAGGTCGGACACGCGGGGGCAGTGGCCAACTCCGCCTCCAACAAGATGCCGGCGATGGGGCCGTCCCGCATCCCGGCCCCCACGGGCATGTCCCTGACCAAGGCCTGCACCGAGGCGGACATCGACCGGATCGTGGAGGACCATGTCCGAGCGGCCCGCGGGGCGGCCGAGGCCGGGTTCGACGCCATCGAGGTGCACTTCGGGCACAACTATCTGGTGAGCGAGTTCCTCAGCCCCAGGCTCAACAAGCGCAAGGACTCCTACGGCGGTTCGCTCGAGAACCGCGCCCGCTTCGCGCGCCGGATCGGCCGCGCCATCCGCGACGCGATGGGCGACCGGATCGCCGTGACCATCAAGCTCAACATGGACGACGGCGTGCCCGGCGGGTTCTGGATCGACGAGGCCGTGCAGGTGGCCAAGTGGATCGAGGCGGACGGCTCGGCGGACGCCCTGGTGATGACCGTGGGCAGCTCATTGCTCAACCCCATCTACCTCTTCAAGGGCGACGCGCCGCTGCACGAGTTCGCCGCCACCCAGCCGACGGTCATCAAGATGGGCATGAAGGTGGTCGGACCCAGGATGTTCAAGGAGTACCCCTACACGGACGCCTACATGCTCGATGACGCCCGCCAGATCCGCGAGGCCGTCAGTCTGCCGATGATGCTGCTCGGGGGGATCGTCGACCGGCCGTCGATCGACAAGGCGATGAGCGCGGGATTCGAGTTCGTGGCCATGGGTCGTGGCCTGCTGCGCGAGCCGGACCTGCCCAACAAGCTGAGGGCCGATGATCGTCGTCGTTCCCTCTGCGTGCACTGCAACCGCTGCATGGCCACGATCTACAGCGGGAGCCGCTGCGTGCTGCGCGACTACGTTCCGCCCGTCCCGGCGCGCGGCTGACGCCGACCGGCATCAGACCGGCTGCCTGACACGGGCGGGCCGCTACGGTGGAACCCCAAGAGGCCCGCTCGAGCGACCCGGGCCGGAAGGGAACCACATGTCGAGGCGACGGATCACCGACTACCGTGGCAAGACCTGCGTGGTCACCGGCGCGGCCAGCGGGATCGGCCGCGCCGTGGCGATTCGGTTGGCGGCCGAGGGCGCGCGGCTGGTGCTGACGGACCGCGATGCCGCCGGGTTGGCGACGGCGGCGCAGGCCTGCCGGGACACGGGTGGCGCGGTGCTGCTCTCCGAGACCGTGGACATCACCGAGCACGAGGCGGTGATGGAGTTCGGCGAGAACACGATCGCCGCGCACGGCGCCCCGCACGCGATCTTCCACGTCGCGGGCAATTCGGCGTGGGGGCGGCCCGACCTCCTCGAACACCGCGTCTGGCGGTCCATGGTCGAGGTCAACCTCATGGGCACCATCCACGTGATCGAGGCGTTCGTCCCGGCGATGATGGCCGCGAGGAGACCTGCCGCGCTGGTCATGGTCTCATCCGCTGCGGGTCTGCTGGGTCTGCCGTGGCACGCCGCCTACAGTGCCGCGAAGTTCGGAATCCGCGGCATCGCCGAGGTGCTGCGCTTCGATTTGGCGCCCTACGGGATCGGCGTGCACCTGGTGTGCCCCGGCGGCGTGGACACCCCGCTGGTGGAGACCGTCGAGATCGCGGGCGTGGACCGCTCGGACCCGCAGGTAGCCAAGACCGTGGACCAGTTCCGCCGCCACGCCGTCACCCCGGAGGTCGCGGCCGAGAAGACACTCGAGGGCGTACGCAAGGGGCGCTACATCGTCTACACCTCGCCGGACATCAAGCTCGGGTTCGCCGCCCAGAAGTTCGCCCCGCCGCTCTACATGCTCGCGATGAAGTTACTGAGCCGTCGTATCAACAAGGCCGGCGAGGGAATCCTCCCGTGAGGGGAATGGAGACCCTCAACGACGCCGCCATCCTGCTGGCCCGGCTCGGGCTCGGGGCGGTGTTCGTTGCCCACGGGTGGCAGAAGTTCTTCACGCTGGGACTGAGCCGGGTGGGCGAGCAGTTCGCCGGGTACGGCATCCCGCAGCCGGACGTGACCGCCGCGGTCGTCGCCGGGGTTGAGCTGATCGCGGGGATCGCACTCATCGCGGGCATCCTCACGCCCCTGGCCGGGATCCTGCTGGCGGTGGACATGGCGGGCGCCCTGTACTTCGTCCACGCCACTAACGGGCCCTTCGTCACGCAGAACGGCTGGGAGCTCGTGGTGGCGCTGGGGGTGGGCGTGTTGCTCATCGCATCGGTCGGGGCGGGCCGGTTCAGCATCGACAGGGCGCTGGGCGGCTAGAGCCAGGGCCGCTGGAACCAGCGCCGTGATCTGTGCCCGTGGTCTGGACCCGTGGTCGCACTCACCGTGGTGAATCGGCCTGGCGCGCGCGGTGGCTACGACCACGGGCACGGTGAGTGCGACCACCGCGGGAGCGGGGCGGTTCAGCGGGGCGGTTCAACCGGGCTGCTCAGCAGGGGCTGCTCAGCGGGAGAGACGCAGCGGGAGAGACACAGCGGGAGAGACACAGCGGGAGAGACGCGGGCGGGAGTGACTAACGCCAGGACGGCAGCCAGAGTTGCTGGTTCCATTCCGTCGGGGTGATGGGCATCCCCGACAAGATGGGCAGCATGTAGATGAAGTTGGCCACTACGAGCGCCAGATAGAGGCATACGATCCCCAGGCCGATGGACCGGCGCCGTGTGGAGTCGGTGGCCTTTCCGGCGATCTCGCCCAGCACCAGCGCGACCATCATCACGAAGAACGGCACCATCACCGAGGCGTAGAAGAAGTACATCTGGCGGTCGTGCTGGAAGAACCACGGCAGGTATCCGGCCATGTAGCCGACGAGCGGGAACGCGTACCGGCCGTCGCGGCAGATCACCGCGCGCCAGAACGCCCAGCCGAGCACGGGGACCGCGAGCCACCAGATCGCGGGCGTGCCGAGGAGCATGATGGCGCGGACGCACGACTCCTGGCCGCACCCGGTCACGTCCTCGCCCTGTTCGACGTAGTAGAGCATCGGCCGCAGGCTCATCGGCCAGGTCCACGGCTTGGACTCCCACGGGTGCCGGTTGCCCGCCGAGGTGGTGAGCGAGGAGTGGAAGTCGAGCACGGACGACTGGTAATACAGCCACGACTGGAGCGAGTCGGGAAGCCAGTTGTCCTGGACTTTGGACCCAACTGCGTGCCGGTACACCGAGTTCTCGCCGGCGAACCACGGCAGCCAGGTGAACATGTGGATCAGGGCGGGCCAGATGACCAGCGTGAGGAAGGCCGGGACGGCGTCCCGGAGGAGCGTGCCCGCCAGTGGCCGCCGGATTCCGTAGCGACTGCGTAACGCCCAGTCCCAGGCCACGGTCATGAGTCCGAAGAAGGCGATGAAGTACAGGCCGGACCACTTGACGCCCAGGGCCAGCCCGAGCATGACGCCGGCGGTGAACCGCCACCAGCGGAAGCCCAGTCTCGGGCCGAAGTCCGACAGGTGGAGCCGGCCGGCGAGCGCGGCGCGGTGCATGCGGCCGCGCATCTGGTCGCGGTCGACCAACAGGGCACCGGCGGCGGCGGTGACGAACAGGACCTGGTAGATGTCCAGCATGCCGATGCGTGAGGTCACGAAGGTGACCCCGTCCAGACACAGCAGCAGGCCCGCGACCAGGCCGAGTTGCGTGGAGCGGGTCAGCCGCCTGGTGATCCGCATGACCATGAGCACCACGAGCACGCCGCATATCGCGGCGGTGAACCGCCAGCCCAGTGGCGTGTAGCCGAAGAGCAGTCCGCCGAGCGACTCGATTTGCTTTGCGACGGGCGGGTGGACCACCAGGCCGTAGGCCGGGTTCTCCTCGATCCCCAACTGGGTGATGCTGAATGACTGCGGGGCGTAGTGCTTCTCGTCGAAGACAGGGGTGCCCTCGTCCGTGGCGGAGGTCAGGCCCCAGAAGCGCGAGATGAAGGCCAGGACCAGGATGACGCCGGTGACGACCCAGTCGCGGGGGGTGTCGACCGGCCCGGTGTCCGGATCCGGGAGCGGGCGGCCCGGGGATCGCACGCCTGGGGTCGAGGTCACACCGCGAGCATAATGGTGGCCCTCCCGGCACCGGGGACACGGGCACAGCCACGGGCACGAGCAGGACGCGGGCGGGAGTGGACGGTGGCGACCGGGGATAGGGTGGAGCGCATGACGTCCGGACGTGTCGTGTTGGCGGCCACCCCCATCGGGAACCTGGGCGACGCCTCCAGCCGATTGCGGGAACTGTTGGCCACCGCCGACGTGGTGGCCGCCGAGGACACGCGGCGTCTGCGGGGGCTCGCCACCGCGCTCGAGGTGACGATCCCGGGCCGGGTCATGAGCTTCTACGAGCACAACGAGGCGGGTCGCGTCCCCCAGTTGATGGACCGGGTCCGCGCCGGTGACGTGGTGGCCGTGGTGACCGACGCCGGGATGCCCGCGGTGTCGGACCCGGGATATTCGCTGGTCACCGCGTGCATCGAGGCCGGCCTCCCGGTGACCTGCCTCCCCGGCCCGTCGGCGGTGACCACGGCGCTGGTGCTCAGCGGCCTGCCTGTGGACCGGTTCTGCTTCGACGGCTTCCCCCCGCGCCGGGCAGGTCGCCGCAGGACCTGGCTGGCCCGTCTGGCCGCAGAAGAGCGCACGTGCGTGTTCTTCGAGTCGCCCCACCGTCTCGGCGACACACTCGCGGAAGCGGCCGGGGTGTTGGGCGCAGGCCGGCGCGCCGCGGTGTGCCGCGAGCTCACCAAGACCTACGAGGAGGTCCTGCGGGGCACGCTCGGCGAGTTGGCCGAGCGGACCGCCGACGGGGTGCGCGGGGAGATCGTGGTGGTGATCGAGGGGGCGGACGCCGCGGACTCCACCGCCACGACGGGGGATCTGGTCGAGATCGTGGAGGAACGGGTCGAGGCGGGCGAGCGGCTCAAGGACGCGTGCTCGGCCGTCGCGGAGGGGTCGTCGCTGACCAAGCGGGAGCTCTACCAGGCGGTCGTCGACTCGCGGGAGTGACCACCACGCCGCGCGCCCTGCCGTCTACACCGTGCACTGCCGTCTACGCCGCGCCCTGCCGTCT
>NZ_JAALDX010000126.1 GCF_014145095.1 Dietzia sp. SLG310A2-38A2
GATGGAGGCGAACTCGGGCCGGCGCGGGCGGGTCGCGGCCTCGTCGTAGCCGCCCAACACGATCGAGTCACCCCGCTCGCGACGGTGACGGAGCCACCCCTGCGTGGCCCGGTCATCCGCCATCCGGTACTCGCGCCCGCGCCTCGGCGCGACGAGCAACGAGACGGGCACGGACCGCCGCTCGAGGTCACCGACCAGATCCACCGCACCCTCGAGCGTGGAATCGCGCAGGCCCGAGACGGAGACGATGAGGCGGGCGGTGGCGGGGCGCGGTGTCATGCGGCCCATCCTCGCAGCCGGGGATGACGGCGTGACGACGACGAGGTGTACGTCCGGTGTCCCCGCCGGGCGTGCGTCCGGCCAGACGTGTCGCTCCGGGACGGGGTCAGACCGGGAGGACGTCCTCGATCGCCCCGGTGAGTTCGGGGGCGCCGGGCTCCACCTTGGGACGGAAGCGGCCCACGACCTCACCCGCCGGGGAGAGCAGGAACTTCTCGAAGTTCCACTGCACGTCACCGGCCTCGCCGTCGGCGTCGGCGACCGCGGTCAGTTCCGCGTACAGCGGGTGCTGGTCCGGGCCGTTGACGTCGACCTTGGCGGCCAGGGGGAAGGTGATGCCGTACTTCTCGGTCGTGAACTCCTTGATCGCGCCCTCGTCGCCGGGTTCCTGCCCCATGAACTGGTTGCACGGGAACCCCAGGACGAAGAACCCGCGATCGCGGTAGTCGTCGGCCAACTCCTGCAGGCCCTCGTACTGCGGGGTGAGCCCGCACTCGCTAGCCACGTTGACCACGAGGACCGCGTGGCCCGCGTAGTCGCCGAGTCGTGCCTGTTCGCCGTCGATGGTCGTGAAGGTGATGTCGTGGAGGCTGCTCATGTGAGCCAGCTTACGCGTGTACCACTCTTGACACATCGTTGGGTTTTTACAACACTGCATTGCATGAGCCCAGTGCGAAGGGGAGAAAAGCTCCCCATCTACAACCGGATCGCCGTCCTGCGGGCCGAGCACCGACTCAGCCGGGCCTCGCTGGCGGAACGGATCGAGGTCAACCCCCAGACCGTGGGGGCACTCGAACGGGGAGACCACTTCCCCAGCCTGGATCTGGCCTTCCGCATCTGCTCGGTGTTCGACCTACCGGTCGAGGCCGTCTTCTCCCGGGAGGAGTTCCAGCCGATGTCCACCGAGATCTACCGCCGCACACGAGAGGACACACCATGAGCACCGTCACCGTCGACACCCTGACCGCCGCCGAGCGCCGCTACGAGAAGACCGCCGACCGGCTCTCCACCAGCCTGCTCTCGTGGCGCACCCCGGAACGCCGCCGACTATTGGTCCGGATGAACTGGGCGTGCGTGGCGGTCATGGCGGCGATCGCCATCGCCGGGTTCTTCTGGCTGCCGATCGTGATCGCCTGGCTGCCCATGACCGTGGCGATCTGCACGGTGTGGACGATGCTGCGCACCGTGATCGACGTCAAGGACTCGGCGCCGCCCCGCTACCTCGACGAGTTCGAGACGCAGACGCTGCTGCGCGCCAGGTCGACCGCGCTGTCGGTGCTCGTAGGCATCTGCTTCGTGATCGGACTCGTGCTGGTCTTCGGCTCCACGATGGAACTCGGGGAGGGCCACCGCCTCGCCTATGCGATGGGCGGACTCGCGGTCCTGGCGGTCTTCGTCGGCGGGATCATCCCCGCCGCCGCGATGGCCGGGACCATGGACCCCGCCGACTCCGAGGACCGCTGACGCCACCCCGGACCCCGGGGGGGTGTGGGAGCGGGGGTGCGCGAGCGGACTCCTAGCCCGCCCCGGCCGTGCGGACCGTCCACGCGTACTCGAACGCGGTCTGGCGCCACCGCTCGTATCGCCCGGACACGCCGCCGTGTCCGGCGCTCATCTCGCAGCGCAACAGCACCGGGCGTTCGGCCGAGTCGGCCGAGGTCGACACCGCCCTGAGCCGGGCCACCCACTTGGCGGGCTCCACGTAGAGCACCCGGGTGTCGTTGAGCGAGGTCACCGCCAGGATCGCCGGGTAGTCCTTGGCCTCGATGTTCTCGTACGGCGCGTAGGAGGCCATGTAGTCGTAGACCTCCTGCGAGTGCAGCGGATCGCCCCACTCGTCCCACTCGATCACCGTGAGCGGGAGTTCCGGCATCAGGATCGAGGTGAGCGGATCGACGAACGGCACCACCGCCTGGATGCCGACGAACAGCTCCGGCGCGAGGTTGGCCACGGCGCCCATGAGCAGGCCACCCGCGCTGCCGCCCTCCGCCACCAGCCGGTCCGGGGCGGTGAGCCCGGAGTCGACCAGGTGCCGGGCGCAGTCGACGAAGTCCGTGAAGGTGTTCCGCTTGGTGAGGGTCTTGCCGTGCTCGTACCAGAGGCGTCCCATCTCGCCGCCGCCCCGCACGTGCGCGACCGCGTAGGCCATCCCCCGGTCGAGCAGCGAGAGCCGGGCCACCGAGAAGGCGGGGTCGATGCTGGTCTCGTACGAACCGTAGCCGTACAGCAGGGTCGGAACCTGCTCGCCCGCGTCGATCCGAGCTGCGGTCTCCTGCGCCATCACCAGGGAGATCGGCACCTGGGTGCCGTCCCCGGCGGTGGCCCAGTCCCGGCGCTGCACGTACCCGGCCGGGTCATAACCGCCGAGCACCTCCTGCTCGCGCAACAGGGTCCGCTCCCCCGTGGCCAGCGCCAGGGAGTAGATCCGGCCCGGGGTGACGAACGAGCCGAACCCGAACCTCAGCACCGGTGAGCCCCATTCCGGGTTCGACCCCGGGCCCGAGGTGAACAGTTCCTCGTCGAACTCCACAGGGGTGAACTCGGAATACGCCCCCGCACCCCCGGTGGCGGCGGGATCCAGCGGCATCAGGGAGAACCGGGGCAGGGCTCCCTCCCGGTACCCCAGAACCAGGACACGGGCGAACGCGTCGACCCCCTCCACCCGCACGTCGTCGCGGTGCGGCACGAGCGGGCTCAGGTCTCGGAAGTCGCTGCCGACCGGCCCGGCCGGGGCCTCGACCACGGCGAAGTTCGGCGAGCCCGCGTTGTGGGTGATGAGGAAGCGGTCCTCGCCGCCGACGACCGCGTGCTCGACGTCGTACTCGACGCCCTCCTCGCGAGGGCGTACGCACCAGAACTCGCCGGCCGGGTCGGCGGAGTCCAGGCACCACACCTCGGTGGTGATCTTGGACCCCGCGGCGATCTGCAGGTACTTCTCGCTGCGTGTCTCGCCGACCCCGATCCAGTACGACTCGTCGGGCTCGTGGAACACCTCGTCGTCGTCGTCCCGGGTCGTCCCCAGACGGTGACGCCACACGGTGTCGGGTCGCCACGCCTCGTCGACCGTCACGTAGAACACGTACTGCCCGTCGCGTGACCAGGTCACGCCGGCCGCGATCCCCGAGATCTCCTCCGTCGGCGCCGTGTGGTCGGGATCCAGGGACCGGAAACGCAGGGTGTAGCGCTCGTCGCCCTCGGTGTCGGTGGCCCAGGCCAGGACGCGGCCGTCGTGGCTCACCGAGAACGCGCCGAGCGCGAAGTACTCGTGCCCCTCGGCCTCGGCGTTGCCGTCCAGCAGCAGCTGCTCGCCGGGGAGCTCGACGCCGGGCGAGACCTCCGGCGGCACCCACCCGGCCGGGTCCCCGGCGTCGGCCACGAACTGCGGCGGCACGGGGACGCGGCAGTGCCGGGCGTAGGACAGGCCCTCCGAGGTGCGGGAGAAGTACCACCAGCCGCTGGCCCGCACGGGGACCGACATGTCGGTCTCCTTGACGCGGGAGCGGATCTCCTCGTAGACCTCGTCCTCGAGCGGCTT
>NZ_JAALDX010000127.1 GCF_014145095.1 Dietzia sp. SLG310A2-38A2
AGGCGCTCCGCGGCGGGGGACGGCTCGTGCAGGTCCGGCGTCGCCGTGGACACCGGCCGGTGCAGATCGGCGACCAGCGCGGCCAGGGCCTCCGGATCCGCGACGGCCTGGCGGCCACGACGGAACGCCTGGAGGTTCGCCGCGACCGCGACACCGTTGAGTTCGATCGCCTGCTCGATGGCCCGGGCGGAGATCGGCAGGGCTCCGCTCTGGTATGCCGCCCCCACCATGAGCATGTTGGACGCCTGCGTGGAGCCGAAGAGGTTCTCCGTGATCTCGCCGGGGTTGAGGTAGACGCCTCGCCCGGAGGCCCGGTCGATGGCCGCCTGGATGTCCGAGGTGGCCGGGTAGTGCACGGCGGTGTCGATCACCATGGTGCCCGTGGGGATCCGGGTGGTGGAGACGACCGCGGTGGTGCGGTCCGGGTGGGCGACCTTGAGGTTGGCGTCGTCCGCGCCCACCAGGCCGTCACAACACAGGTAGAGGTCGCAGTCACCGGCCCCGATCTTCGGGGGTTGCTCGAGCGGGGTCCGGGCCACCCGGACATCGGAGACCACCGCGCCACCCTTCTGCGCCAGACCCGTCATGTCGAGCGTGCGGGCGGAGTTGCCGTCGAGCACGGCGGCGGTCGCCAGTACGGCCGACACGGTGACGATCCCCGTCCCGCCGATCCCGGTCAGGCGCAGCGAGAAGCCCCGGTCTGCGTCGACCGGGATCCGGGTCGGTTCCGGGAGTGCGGCCGCGTCGAGTTCCGGCGCCGTCGCCACGCGCTCGGTCCTGGTCCCCGGTACCACTGTGACGAAGGCCGGGCAGTCGCCTTCCAGGCACGAGAAGTCGAAATTGCAGGTCGACTGGTCGATCCGGGTCTTACGGCCGAACTCGGTGTCCACCGGATGGACCGACAGGCAGTTGGACTTCTTGCCGCAGTCGCCGCAGCCCTCGCAGATACGTTCGTTGATCACGACCCGCTCGGCCGGGGTGGGGTAGGTGCCGCGCTTGCGGTGGCGGCGCTTCTCGGCCGCGCAGAACTGGTCGTGGACCAGCACGGTCACCCCGGGGACCGCGGCGAGCTCCTTCTGGACCTCGAGCGTGTCGCGGCGGTCGCGGACCTCGATGCCGCGGGGCAATCCCTGGGACCTCGTGGCCCTGACGTCGTCGGTGGTGACGACGATCTTGGCGACCCTCTCCGCCAGGAGTAGTCGCAGGATCTCCGGCAGGGACATCTGGCCGACCGGGTCCTGCCCGCCCGTCATGGCCACCGTGCCGTTGTAGAGCAGCTTGTAGGTGATGTTGTCGCCCGAGGCGACGGCCGCGCGGAGTGCTAGCGAACCGGAGTGCATGAACGTGCCGTCGCCGATGTTCTGCACCATGTGGCGCTCGGTCAGGAACGGAGCCATGCCGGTCCACTGGAGTCCCTCGCCGCCCATCTGGGTGACCCCCGTGACGGTGCCGACCTGCTCTTCGTCCATGAGCAGGACCATCGCGTGGCAGCCGATGCCGCCGCCCACGAGCGTCCCGTCCGCCACCTTGGTGGAACTGTTGTGCGGGCACCCCGAGCAGAAGTAGGGGGTGCGGGTGGTGGCCAGCGGGAGGGAGATCCGGGAGCGGCCGCGGCCCGGTCCGTCGAGCCAGGCCTGCGCCGACCCGATCCCGTGGACGCGGCCCAGTCGCTGCGCCAGGCCACGGGTCACGGCGTCGACGTCGAGTTCACCGAAGCGGCTGAACAGCGTGGAGCCGTCCTCGTGGGTCTTGCCCACGACGTTCGCGACGTCCGGCCGGCGGAAGTGGATCTCGCGGATCATCGTCTCGATGAAGTCGCGCTTCTCCTCCACCACGATCACCTCGTCGAGGCCGGTCATGAACTCGTCGAGAACCCTGCGCTCGATCGGGTAGACCATGCCGAGCTTGAGGATCCGGATGCCGCGGCGGGCGAGCTCGGCGTCGTCGAGACCCAGCCTGCGCAGCGATTCGCGGACGTCGAGGTAGCTCTTGCCGGCGGCGACGATCCCGATCCGGTCGTCAGCGGTCGACTGCACGATCCGGTTGAGTCGGTTGAGCCTGGCGTACTCGAGTGCGCGCGGGATCCGGATGGTGAGCTGGTTCTGCTCCAACTCCATCAGGCTGGATCCGAGCAACTGGCCCGAGGGCACGTGGGGACTCGTGCCCAGATCGCCGTAGACCGGCAGGATCCGATCCGGGTCCACCAGTGCGGTGGACGACGCGTCGGCGACATGCGAGGAGATCTTCATTGCCGACCACAGGCCCGAGACCCGGGAGAGGATCGCCGCGTGGACGCCGAAGTCCAGCACGTCCTGGGAGTCCGCGGGGTAGAGCGTCGGGAGGTAGAGGTCTGCGAGCGCGAGCTCCGACGAGCACGGCACGGTCGAGGACTTGGCGCCGGGGTCGTCGCCGACCAGCGCCACCGCGCCCCCGCGGGGGTCGGTGCCGATGAGGTTGGCGTGCCGGATCGCGTCCGTCGCACGGTCCAGGCCGGGGGCCTTGCCGTACCAGTAGCCCACGACGCCCTGCAGTGGCGCG
>NZ_JAALDX010000128.1 GCF_014145095.1 Dietzia sp. SLG310A2-38A2
CGGCGGCCTCCGTCGCCGCCGCCCTGCCTTTGACAACCTTGGCCTGGAACCCCGCCCGTGACCGGGCCACCTGCGCATCCAGCGCGCTCACCCGCCCTTGCATGGGCGCCCGCCAGCTGTGGCAGACAGCCAGCGCCAGGGCGTCGGCCGCGTCCGCGGGACTGGGCGGCTTCTGCAACCCGAGTATCCGCGTGATCATGAGCGTCATCTGCTTCTTGTCCGCACGTCCGCTTCCGGTGATCGCCGCCTTGACCTCCGACGGAGTGTGAAACGCCACCGGGATGTCCCGGTACGCCGCGGCCATGGCCACGACTCCGGCCGCCTGCGCCGTGCCCATCGCGGTGGACACCTGGTTCTGGGCGAAGACGCGCTCGATGGCCACCACGTCGGGTCGGTGGATGGCCATCCACTCGTCGGCCACCTCGTGGACCGCCCGCAGCCGGCGTTCGAGCGGTTCCTCCGCACTGGTGCGCACCACGTCCACGTCGAGAGCGGTGACGGCGCGACCCGGTGCTGTCTCGATCAACGCGAGACCGCACCGGGTCAACCCGGGGTCCACTCCCATGACGCGCATCGAACCTCCGCCGACCAGTGATAGAACCTACGTTCGAGACCCTACCAGCGGGCCGGACGTCAGGAGTCCAGGGCGGCCAGCACGTCGTCCGGGATATCGACGTTCGAGTAGACGTTCTGGACGTCGTCGGAGTCCTCGAGAGCGTCGATCAGGCGGAAGATCTTGCCCGCCCCCTCCGTGTCGACGGTGACCTCGACGGAGGCGCGGAAGCCCGACTCCGCGGACTCGTAGTCGATCCCCGCCTCCTGGAGCGCAGTGCGGACCTGGACGAGGTCGGTAGGTTCACAGATCACCTCGAAGCGGTCGCCGAGGTCGTTGACCTCCTCGGCTCCGGCGTCGAGCACCGCCATCAGGACGTCGTCCTCCTCGAGCTCGCCCTTGTCCAGGACGATCTCGCCCTTCCGGGCGAAGAGGTAGGCCACGGAGCCCGGGTCGGCCAGGTTGCCACCGTTCCGGGTCATGGCAGTCCGGACCTCCATGGCCGCGCGGTTGCGGTTGTCCGTGAGGCACTCGATGAGCATCGCCACGCCGTTGGGGCCGTAACCCTCGTACATGATGGTCTCCCAGTCGGCGCCGCCGGCCTCCTCGCCGGCGCCACGCCGGCGCGCCCGCTCCACGTTGTCGCCCGGGACAGAGTTCTTCTTGGCCTTCTGGATGGCGTCGAACAGCGTCGGGTTGCCGTCGGGATCACCACCACCCGTGCGGGCCGCCACCTCGATGTTCTTGACGAGTTTGGCGAAGAGCTTGCCGCGCTTGGAGTCGATCGCCGCCTTCTTGTGCTTGGTGGTGGCCCACTTGGAATGGCCTGACATGGGGAGTTCC
Source organism: Dietzia sp. SLG310A2-38A2 (assembly GCF_014145095.1). Lineage (GTDB taxonomy): Bacteria > Actinomycetota > Actinomycetes > Mycobacteriales > Mycobacteriaceae > Dietzia. Next base: position 1,397 of record NZ_JAALDX010000128.1, read on the forward strand.
GCCCTCCGGGGTGTCTGGGGTGAGGCCTGGATGACCTCCGGGTGACTTACGGGTGCCGCTGACGGCCCACTCTACGAGGTCGCCGCCCTCACCATGTCGAGGAAGTACCGATGGACGCGCACGTCGTCGGTGACCTCGGGGTGGAACGAGGTGGCCAGCGCATTGCCCTGGCGCACCGCGACCACGTGATCGTGGCCGTCCGAGGCCCGGACGCCGGCGAGGACCTCGACGTCCGGGCCCACCGTCTCCACCCACGGCGCCCGGATGAACACCGTCCGCACCGGGTCGGGACCGAGGGCGTCGACGACGAGGTCGGCCTCGAACGAGTCGACCTGCCGCCCGAAGGCGTTCCGACGGACGGTCATGTCGATGGCGGAGAACCATGTGGCGTCCGGGCGGGTGTCGAGCACCACGGAGGCCAGCAGGATCATGCCCGCGCACGAGCCGTAGACGGGCATACCGTCGGCGATCCTGTCGGACACCGGCTGGTACATGTCGTACACGTCCAGCAGGCGGCTCATCGCGGTCGACTCACCGCCCGGCAGCACCAGTCCGTCGACCGTGTCGAGCTCCGATCGCCGGCGCACCGTGACGGCCTCCGCCCCGACGGACTCCAGGTGGCTCAGGTGTTCGGCGACGTCACCCTGGAGGGCGAGCACACCGATCCGGGGACGGCCCGCCGCGCTCACCCGCGATCCCCGCGGGAACCGGCGTCCCCGGGGGCCGAGCCGGTGCGGTCGGTCTCCGCGCGGTTGGTGTCGGTGCCCGACAGGTCCACCGGGAAGGACTGGGCACCCTCCCGGAGGCGACGCGACAACCCCTCCTGGGTGACCGCCGCGACGAGGCGCCCCGTCCGGTCGAAGATGCGGCCCTGGGTGAGGGCCCTGCCGCCGAAGGCGGACGGGGACGTCTGGTCGTACAGCAGCCAGTCGTCGGCCCGGAACGGGCGGAGAAACCACATGGCGTGGTCCAGGGAGGCGTCCTGGGTGGGCTCGTCCGGGTGGATGACCTTCGCCGAGCTGAGCAGGGTCATATCCGACATGTAGGCGAGCGTGCACACGTGGAAGTTGGGGTCGTCCGGCAGTTCGTCCACGCACCGGAACCACACCCGCTGCTGCGAGGCGATCTGCGAGGATCCGCGGAGCCTCTCGCGCGGCACCATCCGGATGTCCCACTGCGCCCACTCGTCCACGAAGACGCGGTGGGTCTCGTCCAGGTCCTCGTACCGGGGCGCGGGGATCTCCTCGGCGTCGATCACGTCCGGGATCGGGTCCTGGTGCTCGATCCCCTCCTGGTCGCGGAGGTGGAACGAGGCCGACATCGAGAAGATGGGCTCGCCCTCCTGGATCGCGGTGACCCGTCGGGTGGCGAAGCTGCGCCCGTCCCGCAGCCGGTCGACCTGGAAGACGGTCGGAGCCGACGGGATCCCCGGGCGGATGAAGTACCCGTGGAGGGAATGGACGTGCTTGTCGTCGTCGACGGTGCTGACCGCGGCGGTCAGGGTCTGACCGGCGACCTGGCCGCCGAAGGTGCGTTGCAGGTGGGTCTCGATCGGGTGACCACGGTAGAGATCGCGGTCGATCCGCTCGATCGCGAGGATGTCCTCGATCTTGGCCACCGGTGGGTCACCAACCCCGCTCGGCGAGCCGGTGCGGCTCCGGGATGTCGTCCACGTTGATTCCCACCATGGCCTCGCCCAGGCCGCGGGAGATGTTCGCCAGGGTCTCCGGGTCGTCGTGGAATGTGGTGGCCTTGACGATCGCCCTCGCACGCTCGGACGGGTTGCCGGACTTGAAGATGCCCGATCCGACGAACACTCCCTCGGCGCCGAGCTGCATCATCATCGCGGCATCGGCGGGGGTGGCGATACCGCCGGCGGTGAAGAGCACCACGGGGAGCTTGCCGTTGCGCGCGACCTCCTTGACGAGATCGTACGGCGCCTGGAGCTCCTTGGCGGCCACGTAGAGCTCGTCCTCGGGCAGGTTCTGCAGGCGCCGGATCTCCTGGCGGATCTTGCGCATGTGTGTGGTGGCGTTGGAGACGTCGCCCGTCCCGGCCTCACCCTTGGAGCGGATCATCGCCGCGCCCTCGGTGATGCGCCGCAGTGCCTCGCCGAGGTTGGTGGCGCCACAGACGAACGGCACGGTGAACTCGAACTTGTCGATGTGGTTGGCGTAGTCGGCCGGGGTGAGGACCTCGGACTCGTCGACGTAGTCCACGCCGAGCGCCTGGAGGATCTGCGCCTCGACGAAGTGGCCGATGCGGGCCTTGGCCATCACGGGGATGGAGACGGCCTCGATGATCCCGTCGATGAGATCGGGGTCGCTCATCCTGGCGACGCCGCCCTGCGCGCGGATGTCGGCGGGGACCCGCTCGAGGGCCATGACGGCCACGGCGCCGGCGTCCTCGGCGATCTTCGCCTGCTCTGCGGTCACGACGTCCATGATGACGCCACCCTTGAGCATCTCGGCCATACCTCGCTTGACGCGTGCGGTTCCGGTGGTGTTCTCGGTGGACTGCGGCTCGCTCACGAAATAGGCCTTTCCTGGCGTCGATGACACGTAGTAGGCATCCAGTGTAGGTCGCCCTGACCTCGGTTCCCCAACCGCCGCCCCACCGCGCCGGGTCAGCCTCCCGCGGGTGGGTGGTCGACGAGTTCGACGTAGTCGGGCATCGGGGCGCGCCCCGCCAGTCGGAGCGCCCTCACGGTTCCCTTCTCGCGCAGGGTCCTGGTGTCTCGGACCGCGTCGTTGTAGAAACTCCGCGCCATTGACACCCTGTCGGTCACGTCCTCGAGTTCGGCGGCCAGGTCGCCCGGCAACGCGGCCACGTCCAGTCCGGACAGCAGGGTGCCGAGGGTGTTCTCCGCTCGCTCGGCGTCCGGCGCACCGTCGTCATCCACCGGCTGGTCCGGGCCGGGCTCGGGCCGGGGGTCGGTCCCCGTGACCGAGTCGGCTGGATGGGCGCGGGCCGACACCAGGGCGTGCGACAACCGCTGCGCCGACGCGGGGTCCCGGCCGCCCAGTTCGGCGACGATCGCCGCGGTCACCGTGTGGCGGCGCTCCAGGGCGCCGATCAGTGCGGCCCGGGCGAGGTCCGTCCGAATGTGGAGTCTGTCGAGACGATGTGCGGTGAGGTAGGCGGCGAGGAGGGCGGTCACCGCCAGGATGACGAGTGCGACGACGAGGAGGATCGCTTCAGCGGACACGCAGCGTCTCCCCCGGCCCACGGACGGTCTCGTACACGCGGATCACCCGCTCCGCCACGACCGGCCAGTCGAACTCCCGGACCGCCTCGGACGCGCGGACGCAGAGATCGGCGCGGTAGGCGTCGTCACCCAGCACGCGGACGAGGGCGGCCGCCAGGCCACCGGAGTCCCCCACCGGGGCGAGTTCACCACAGTCGCCGTCGCCCAGGACCCGGCGGAACGCGTCGAGATCGGAGGCCACCACGGCGGTCCCGGCCGCCATCGCCTCCACCAGGACGATCCCGAAACTCTCCCCGCCCGTGTTGGGGGCGCAGTAGACGTCCGCGGCCGCGAGCACCGCGGCCTTGCGGGTGTCGTCGACGCGGCCGAGGAACTCCACGTCGAGGCCCGACGGCAACCGGTCCCGCAGGGCCCGCTCGTCGCCGTCACCCATGATCCGCAACCGGAGGTTCGGCACGGCCTCCAGCACGTCCGGGAGTGCGGAGACCAGAACGTCCATACCCTTGCGCGGTTCGTCGTAGCGTCCGAGGAAGGCCACGGTGGGTGAACCGGATCGCTCGGCCGTGGCGTCGACCTCGCGGAACGCGGCGACGTCCACTCCGTTGGGGATCTCCACCGCACCGGATCCGAGGGCCTCCATCTGCCATCGCCGGGCGAGGGTCGACACCGCGATCCGACCGCGGATCTTCTCCAGGAGCGGGGCGAGTGCGCCATCTGCGGCACCGAGGATCATCGAGCCGGAGGTGGACGTGTGGAAGGTGGCCGTGATGGGTCCCGAGGACATCGCCAGGGCGAACATGCCGACACCCGGCGCGTTGGGTTCGTGGATGTGCAACACGTCCAGTGGCTCCCGGCGCAGCCAGTGACGGGTGGCCCGCCAGGCCGCGGGTCCGAAGCTCAGCCGGGCCACGGACCCGTTGTACGGGATCGGGACGCCAGGACCCGTCAGCGTCATCCCGGATACGGGAGCGTTCTCGGGGCGGCCGGGAGCGAGCACACGGACCGTGTGGCCGCGTCGACGCAACTCCTCGGTCAGATCCACCACGTGGGCCTGCACGCCGCCCGGCGCATCGAAGGAGTAGGGGCAGATCATGCCGATGCGCACGAGTCGATCAGCCCTCGATCCGCGCGCGCCGGTCGGCGGACAGGTCGTCGAGCCACAGGGGCTGGAGCATGTGCCAGTCCGCCGGGTGACGGGCGATCCCCTCGGCGAAGAGATCGGCCATCGCCTGCACGGCCGCCTCGACGCCACCGGAGACGTCGATGGGCGGGGTGATCCGCACGCGCATCGTCTCCTCGTCGGAATACCAGAACTGCGCCACCAGGAACGGGGCACCGGTCTCCACCGCGAGCCGGGCGGCCCCGGCGGGCATGCGGGTGGTCTCACCGAAGAAGGTCACCGGGACGCCGGTGCGACGTAGGTCCCGCTCGCCGGGCAGGCACACGATGCCGCCCCCGGCGAGGAACTCACGGAGCGCGTCGAGCGGCGGCGTGGGCCCGCCGGTGTGTGGATAGATGGTGAATCCCAGGCTCTCCCGATACTCAAGGAAGCGCTGGTAGAGGGATTCCGGCTCCAACCTCTCGGCGACCGTCGCGAACGTGCCGTACCGCCGGGCCAGCCATGTCCCGCCGAGATCCCAGTTGGCCGAGTGCGGGAGCGCCACGATCACCCCTCGGCCCTCGGCCAGGGCGGCGTCGAGGTGGTCGACGCCCTCGATGGTCCGGTCCATCTCCCTGGCCACGGCTTCGCGGTCCATCGAGGGCAGACGGAACGCCTCCCGCCAGTAGCGTGCGTAGGAGCGAAAAGAGTCGCGGATGAGGTCGTCGGGGACCTCCGCCGGGCCGACCCCGAGGACCCGGGACAGGTTCCTGCGCAGTTGCGAGTCCTCGCCCTGACGTCGGGCGGCGATGTCGGCTCCGGCCCGGAACAGGGCCCGTGCCACCGGTTCGGGAAGCGCGCGCACCACCGCCCATCCCGCGGCGTACCCGAGGTCCGAGACCCGTTGGCCCACCCGGTTCACCGGTCGCCCGCCGTCGGTGAACCGAGCCGGTCGAGCCGCCCGAGGTGGTCGGCCCGCCCGCCCCACACCCTCTGGAGGATCGTGATGAGGCTGCCCACCGCGACCACGGTGATCGCGACCTCGAGGGCCCAGGGCACGCCCAGTCCCTCCAGGCCGGCACCGAGCAGGATCAGGACCAGTCGGTCGGCGCGTTCCATGAGACCGCCGGGTGTGCGCAGTCCCCCGGCGTCCGCACGGGCCTTGGAATACGAGACCACCTGGGAGAGCACGAGGCACGCCAGCAGCATGCCGAGCGCGTACTTGTTGTCCGGTTCGGCGTCCACCAGCCACCACAGCAGGGACGCGAGGATCACACCGTCGGCCACCCGGTCCGACACCGCGTCGACCAGCGCGCCGTACGGGGACCCGCCGTCACCCGCCCGGGCGACCGCGCCGTCGACCAGGTCGAGCAGTGTGCACAGGGCGATCACGATCGCGCCGGCGACCAGATGGCCGTTGCCGAAGAGCACGACGGCCGCCGCACAGGTCAGGACGAGCCCGGTCAGGGTGATGCCGTTGGCGGTGACCCCGATCCGGACCAGGAACGCCGCGAAGGGGTGTGCCACCTTGGTGACACCCGACCTTCCGAACTCGCTGAGCATCTGTCCCCCCGAAATCAGGTGTGGTCGGGCCCGGGCACCGTCGACCACGCCTCGGCCAGCAGTTGTCGGGTCTGACGGAGCAACTGCGGCAGCACCTTGGTTCCGCCGGTCACGGTAATGAAGTTGGCGTCGCCGATCCAGCGTGGCACGACGTGTTGGTGCAGATGATCCGACAGCGAACCCCCGGCGGCGCTGCCCAGGTTGAGTCCCACGTTGAACGAATCGGGTCGGGACACGGCCTTGATGACCCGGATCAGGTGCTGGGTGTACGACATGAGTTCGCGCGCCTCGTCGTCGTCGAGATCCTCCAGGTCGGCCACCTTGCGGTACGGCACCACCATGGCGTGCCCCGGGTTGTAGGGGTACAGGTTGAGGACAACGTACACATGGGCGCCACGGGCGACCATCAGGCCGTCCTCGTCGCTCATCCGGGGGATGTCGAGGAAGGGCTCACCGGTCATTCCCTCGGCGGGCTCGGGCGTCGACTCCGCGATGTACGTCATGCGGTACGGGGTCCACAGCAGTTGCAGACGGTCCTCCCCCGCGCCGTACTGGCGGTACGCGTCCGTCGGGGTCGGCTCCCGGGGCGTCACACCCGCTCCGCCGTGGGCACGTCGTTGCGCCGCGAGTTGATCCAGTACCCGATCTTGTCCATCGCGGCGTTCCTGGACACACCGTTGAGCTGGGTGCCGTCGGGGAACCGGAAGCTCACCGCGCCCGCCTCCACGTCCCGGTCGCCGGCGAGAAGCATGAACGGGACCTTGCCGGTCGTGTGGTTGCGGATCTTCTTCTGCATCCGCTCGTCCGCGAGATCGAGCTCGGCGCGGATCCCCCGGCCGCGGAGCTCGTCGATCACGTCCTCGAGGTGCTTCTCGTGCGCCTCCGCCACGGGGATCCCAACCACCTGCACGGGCGCGAGCCACGCCGGGAACATCCCCGCGTAGTGCTCGAGCAGGACGGCGAAGAACCGCTCGATGGACCCGAAGAGCGCGCGGTGGATCATCACCGGGCGCTTCTTGGTGCCGTCGGCGGCGTTGTAGGTGAGATCGAACAGCTCGGGGAGGTTGAAGTCGAGCTGCACGGTGGACATCTGCCAGGTGCGGCCGATCGCGTCCCGCGCCTGGACCGAGATCTTGGGTCCGTAGAAGGCCGCCCCGCCCGGATCCGGGACCAGCTCGAGGCCCGAGTTGGTGGCGACCCGTTCAAGTGTCTCGGTGGCCCGCTCCCAGATCTCGTCACCGCCGACGTACTTCTCGGGGTCCTTGGTGGACAGCTCGAGGTAGAAGTCCTCGAGCCCGTAGTCGCGCAGCAGCGAGATGATGAAGGACAGGACGGAGGCGATCTCGCCCTCCATCTGGTCCTCGGTGCAGTAGATGTGAGCGTCGTCCTGCGTGAAGCCGCGTGCGCGGGTGAGTCCGTGGATCACGCCCGACTTCTCGTACCGGTACACCGTGCCGAACTCGAACATCCGCAGCGGCAGTTCACGGTACGAGCGGCCGCGGGAGTCGAAGACCAGGTTGTGCATTGGGCAGTTCATGGGCTTGACGTAGTAGTCCTGCCCCGGCTTGGTCTCCTTGCCGTCGGCGTCGTACTCCGCGTCCAGGACCATGGGAGGGAACATGCCCTCCGAGTACCAGCTCAAGTGCTGCGACTTCCGGAAAAGGTCGCCCTTGGTCACGTGCGGGGTGTTGACCAGCGAGTACCCGGCGGACAGGTGCCGCTTGAGGGAATGCTGCTCCATCTCGTTCCGGATGATCCCGCCACGAGGGTGGAACACCGGGAACCCCGACCCGATCTCGTCGGGGAAGCTGAACAGATCCAACTCGGTGCCGAGTCGGCGGTGGTCCCGCTTCTCCGCCTCGGCGAGGCGATCGAGATAGGCGTCCATCGCCTCGGTGCTTTCCCACGCCGTGCCGTAGACGCGCTGGAGACCGGCGTTCTTCTGATCCCCGCGCCAGTACGCCGCGGAGGAACGGGTGAGGGTGAACGCGGGGATGAATTTGGTGGTGGGAGTGTGGGGACCCCGGCACAGATCCGACCAGATCACCTCGCCCGTGCGCGGGTTGAGGTTGTCGTACGCGGTCAGTGCGCCGGCCCCGACCTCCATGATCTCCGCGTCCTCGAGCGCCTCGGCGCCCCCGGCGTCGCCGGAGTCGGCCCGGCCCTTGTCCTCGACCAATTCGAGCTTGTAGGGCTCGCTCGCGAGCTCGGTGCGTGCCTCGTCCAGTGAGGCGTACTCACGCCGGGCGAAACGCTGGCCCGACTTGATGATCTTCTTCATCCGCTTCTCGAGGTCCTTGAGGTCCTCGGGAGTGAACGGCTCGGCCACGTCGAAGTCGTAGTAGAAGCCGTTCTCGATCGGCGGGCCGATGCCCAGCTTGGCCTCGGGGAACTTGTCCTGGACGGCCTGCGCCAGCACGTGGGCGCAGGAGTGCCTGATGACGGACCTGCCGTCCTCGGTGTCCGCGCGGACGAGTTCGACCTCGGTGTCCGCCTCGGGCACCCACGACAGGTCGCGCAGCGCGCCGCCGGGGTCGCGTACCACCACGACGGTCTCCGGGCCGCTCCTCGACTGCAGCTCCCGTTCGGCGAGGACCTTGCCCGCCGGCTCTCCCGCCGGGATGACGGTAGTGGTCACGGTTGTCGTCACTGCGCCCGCACCCGTCGAGTCGACTTCGGCTTCCGGCATGCGGTTCTCGGACACGGGGGGCGATCTCCTCGGCAGTGGACGACGGGTGGCCGTGGGCCATCCGTGATGCGGCCCAGTTCCGGTGACGGACCTGGGCCGGTTCATGCTACCCGGCGACTCCCGGAATCCCGGACCGCCTCGGGCCGTTGTACCCGCCATGCGCATCGACATCTGGTCCGACGTCGTCTGCCCGTTCTGCTGGATCGGGAAACGACATCTCGAGGCCGCCCTGGAGGACTTCCGGGCAGACCACCCCGGGACGGTCGTCGAGGTGGTCTGGCGGGCCTTCGAACTCGACCCCGCGGCGCCGCGTCACGGCGAGAGCGGCCACGACGAGTCCAGCGCGCAGATGCTCTCGCGCAAATACGGGATGACGCCGGCGGAGGCCGAGGCCGCGCAGGAGCAGATGGCCGGACGGTTCCGGGAACTCGGGTTGGAGTTCGACTGGAGATCCGCCAGGATCTCCTCCACCTTCGACGCCCACCGGCTGGCGGCACTGGCCGCGGACCACGGCCTGTCGGACGTGGTCGACGAGGCACTGCGCCGCGCCTACTTCACGGACGGCGAGCAGCTCTCCGACCCGGAGGTCCTCAGGCGCATCGGTGTCGGGGCCGGGCTGCCCGCCGATGCGGTCGACCTGATGCTGTCCGGGGACGGGTTCGGCGACCGCGTCCGCGAGGACGTGGAGGCCGCCCGTGGGATCGGGGTGCAGGGAGTGCCGTTCTTCGTCCTCGACGGTCGGCTCGCCGTGAGCGGTGCGCAACCCGTCGAGGTGTTCGGCCAGGCCCTGGAGCAGGCTATTGCCGACCGGCAGGCCTGACGCGGGGCGCCGGCCTGCCCGGATACGGACGCAGCCCCGTCTCGGCGGTCACCGGGGCGGGGGCTGCATGTGCGGTGTGGTCCTAACTGGGTTCGAACCAGTGACCTCTCCGGTGTGAACGGAGCGCTCTTCCACTGAGCTATAGGACCGCGCGTGGCCGGATCTCCCGATCGGCACCGGAACACTGTAGCAAGCCGGACCCGCGGCCCCAATTCGGGGTCGGACGGGTGCAGGCGGCATGGCGTGCCGGCACCGAAAGGCGCACCGCCGCCCGATGAACACGGGGTCGGAAGTACTTCGGATTCAGGTGTCAGTGCAGGTGCGGACCTGTTTCCGACCCCCGATTTGTGTTCCAAGTTCGGCGTCGGCTAATGTTCATTCTCGCAACGCGGTGAGCAACAGCGAGCCGGGGAGCAGTGCGGATGTGGCGCAGCTGGTAGCGCATCACCTTGCCAAGGTGAGGGTCGCGGGTTCGAATCCCGTCATCCGCTCGGAGGGATCGAGGAGCCAGGAGTCCTCACCGGGCTCGATACCTTTTCGGTGGAGTGGCCGAGTGGTGAGGCAGCGGCCTGCAAAGCCGTCAACACGGGTTCGATTCCCGTCTCCACCTCCACGCCGGAGAGATCCGGTCGGTGAATCCCGCGCGATTAGCTCAGCGGGAGAGCGCTTCCCTGACACGGAAGAGGTCACTGGTTCAATCCCAGTATCGCGCACCATAGAAGCACCAGGTCAGGCCCCCTTTCGAGGGGGCCTTTCCTCGTTGTGTGCCCATATCGTGACCAAGGGGTGCCGCGAGCCCACGGCCGTGCCCATGCCACAGAGGGTCGGGACTACTCCCCTATGTCAACGCGGTCGCGTGTCCGCTGTCGGTGGCTCGTCGTACCCTCAGCGCATGGAAGAAGTCGGACATGTCCCCGAGGGGTTTCACACCTTGGCGCGGACGATGGAACGCTTGCCGGACCTATGGCACACGTTCGATGACCAGATCAACATCCCTCACAAGAGACCGAGCACGGCCTGGAGCGACTGCACTGCTAACCGGCGGTATGCGAGCGAGTGGTCTCAGACGCCATTCGACAACTTGTTCACGCAGGCGGTCATGTCCCTTAGTCACTCGTTCGACCAGATCCGCGGCGCGGCTGCGAGCGTTCCCGCGCCGCGGGTCGCGTACGCGTTCTACGCGAACATCCGGGTAGCCGTCGTGGCTGCCTCCCGGACGGCTTGGGTGTTGGGAGAGGCTGATCAGCGTGAGCGGCTGCGGCGGCACCTGACGTTAGAACTGGAGGGGACGGAATCTCGGCGGGCAATCCTCGAGCTCGACGGCGGTGAGGACGTACAGTCGGCGCGCAGGATCGAGGCCGCGCGCCGCTTTGCCGAGGATCAGGGATTCATCGTCGAGAACGGTCGAAAGATTCGCGGCAGGGCGACTACCGTGGTCAAGTCACACGCCGATCAGGCAATGTCGGAGGCCAAGCCATCTGAGACGGCGAGGGCCGCTTTCGTTTTTCGCGCCTTGGACCTCCCAGACGGCCTACGTTCTGGGCTCTATTCGCTACTCTCTGAGGTAGTCCACGACCGCCCCTTGCTGGCGGGGTTCGGTTCTCTAAAGTTTCAGGGCCAGTCGCGGGCCGGGTTCTCGACGGGAACGATCAGTGCCGAGCTAGACAGGGTTGCCATGCTCACTATCCTCGGCGGATACGCCGCGTACACGACCGGGATCAGCACACTGGCGTACACCGGTGGCAACTCAGATCGGTTTCGCGGCGAGGGGGCTCTAATTCTGCGCGACTGGCGTGGCTACTTCAGCGGCTAATCCGCAGCCGGGTAGTCGTCCGGCGTCATCGTCCGAGCCTCGGCGGAGTTGTACGGATCCCGGGGTGGCGGCGCTCCCACTCGGCCTCGAGGACGCCGCGGAGACCGGATGACGGCGGGGGTCACGTCGGCCAGCGCGTAGTCGCCGAGGTACGGGGTGATCCTGGAGGACCAGAACCGGCGGTACTCGGCGCGGGTCTTGGGCCTGAGGTCCCTCTCGGTCAGCCACCCCTGTCCGTACTCCTCGACGGTCAGCACCTTGATCGTGGCGGCGGCCTCGGCCTCGGCGGCGCGATCGGCCGGGGAGGTCCACACGTCCAGCTCGACGAGCCGCTCCTCGGCCCGCAGCCAGGCGTACGCGTCCCCGTTGGTCTCGAAGGTCCGCGGGGCGGTGTGCCTCTCGAGGTCGGGGCCGGTGTACCGCGCCTGGTACCTGCCGGAGGGAAGACGGCGGACGGTACCGAACTGGCGCCGTGCGCTATCCGCTGCCCGTGCCATGGTGCGACTCTCGTTGTGCCCATCCCGTGCCCAAAGCGTGCCAATAGACGTCACTTCGTGCCCCAAGTTGTCCACAGCTGTACACCTGAGCATCTGTGTTCTACCTGCTCAGATCAGGTGCTTTCGCAGGTTAAGCGGATGGGGACTATCACCAACAGTACTGGTTCAATCCCAGTATCGCGCACCACGACACACGCCCCGGCTTACCGCCGGGGCGCCGTGCATTTCGGCGGGATCGCACCCGGTTCGGTACCGCCCCGTGCCCGCCATGTGATGAAGATCACTCATCATCGTAGTATGTCTACCGCGCACAAGCTTCCACACACGACGACGGTCGACTCGATAGCTCTGGAGGACGTCCGGGGGCGGGTCGTCGACCTCCGCCACACCACGGGCATCCTGGTCGATCTGCGCCGCACGGCCACGGACACCTACGAGGTCACGATGGTTCTCGGAGGCGGGGACGACTCGGAACGGCTGGTGATGTCCGGGGTAGGTGGGACCGAGAACCTTCACCTGCATTCCTGATCCCCGCGCCCCGCTAGTCTCACGGGGTGATCGCCAGCGTCGAACCCACCGTCGAACCCGCCGTCGCGGCAGATCTCGGCCCGATTGCCGAGCTGGCAGCCCGGACGTTCCCGCTGGCGTGTCCCCCGGATCTCCCCCGGGACTCGATCGACGCCTTCATCACCCGGCATCTCTCCACCGGCGCGCTGAGTGTCCATCTGGTCACCCCCGGGCACGAACTCCTCGCGGCCAGGACGCCGGGTGGGCGACTCGCCGCATACGCACTCCTCGTGGACGGGATCGAGATGGACCCGGCCTGCGCCGATCAGATCCTCCACCGACCCACCGTCGGGATCAGCAAGCTGTACGTCGACCCCGGCCACCACGGTTCGGGCATCGCGGCCCTGGTTCTCGACGACGTCGTCCGGAGGTGTGCCGGGAGGGGCGCGCGCAGCCTGTGGCTCGCCACCAACGTCGCCAACACCAGGGCACGCCGCTTCTACGTCAAGCAGGGGTTCGTCGAGCGGGGATCGCGCACGTTCGACGTGGGCGGTGTCTCGAACACCGATGTGGTGTTCGAGAAGGAGCTGGTCGGGACAGCCCCGGGTTCGGACTGAGCGTTCAGCCCCCGACCGTCTCGAAGCGTGACAGCGCGAGGAGCCGGGACGTGGCGCGGAGGTACTTCTTCCGGTAGCCACCCGCGATCATCTCCTCGGTGAAGATGGCGTCCAGCTTCTGACCCGAGTTGCGCACGGGGATCCCGGCGTCGTACAAGCGGTCCGCCAGGACGACCAGACGAAGGGCGATGGCCTGGTCCGGGAGCGGTGCCACGTCGCGCAGGCACACCCTGGTCACCCCGTCGACGAGTCGGTTGTACTTGGACGGGTGGAGGGTGGCCAGGTGCCCGCACAGCGCGTCGAAGTCGTCCAGCGTCGCCCCGGGATCCGCGCCGGCGTCCGCCTCGAGCTCCGCCTCGGACATCGGGTCGGGCGCCGGAGGCAGGTTCCGGTGCCGGTAGTCGGGACCGTCGACTCGGATCGATTCGAAGATCCCCGACATCTTGCGGATCTCGCGCATGAAGTCCTTGGCCGCGAACCGCCCCTCCCCGAGCTGTTCGGGAAGGGTGTTGGAGGTGGCCGCGATGCTGACGCCCGCCGTGGTGAGTTCCGCGAGAAGCCGGGACACCAGCATGGTGTCACCCGGGTCGTCGAGTTCGAACTCGTCGATGCACAGCACCGAGTGACCGGACAGTTCCTCGACCGCACGGTTGAAGCCGAGGGCACCCACCACGTGCGTCAGTTCGACGAACGTGCCGAACGCCTTGGGTTCGGGACACGTGTGGTAGATCGAGGTCAACAGGTGGGTCTTGCCCACTCCGAAACCACCGTCGAGGTAGATCCCCGCCCCCTCCACCGACTTCGGTCGACGCCCGAACAGTCCCTTCTTCGGGGAACGACGGGACACGACCCCCTCGGCGAACTCCCGGCACGCGTTGACCGCGGCGGCCTGAGAGGGCTCGGCCGGGTCCGGGATGTAGGACTCGAAACTCACGTCATCGAACATCGACGGTGGGACCATCTGTGCCACGAGTTGGTCGGCGGGGACCACCGGGGTGACGTCAACGAGGCGAGAGACCATGCCGAGAGCCTATCGTGGGGCGACAGGCGTCAGAACGGAAGGAGCCCCAGGTGCTGTCGACCCGACCCCCCGCGCTCGACGACGACCCGGCTGCGCTCGACGCGATCTGGTCCGCCCTCCGGCCGGACCGCCCCACCGGCGTCCCGATGATCCGTGCCGTGATGATCTCCTCCGTCGACGGGACCACGACCATCGACGGCCGGAGCGGGGGCCTGGGAACGCCCACCGACCGCCTGGTCTACGACGCCATGCGGGCCCGCGCCGACCTCGTCCTGGTGGGTTCCGGCACAGCGTTGGCCGAGGGATACGGCCCCGCCGAGGTGAGCCGGGTCTGGGCGGACAGACGCACCGGCCCGGCGCCCACCGTCCTCGTCCTCACGCGGTCGCTACCGGATCGGCTGATCGACCTCTGTGCCGATACCGGCGACAGGGTCCGTATCGCCGCAGCACACGCGGTGGACGGTCGGCGCGTCGAGGCCGCGCGGGCGCGGGGTGTGACCGTTCACGTACTCGACCCGGGTCCGACCGGTGCCGCGGTGCGCGCGTTGGCGTCCCACCTCCACGCCGACGAGGTGGACTTCGAGGGCGGCCCTCGACTCCTCGGGACACTGCTCTCGGAGGGGGCTGTGGATGATCTCGTCCTGTCGGTGGCGCCGGAGGTCATCATCGGTGGCGACGACTCGACCCTGACCCCCGGGCACGGACCCGGCAGCACCCGGGTTCCCATGCGGGTCGTCTCGGCGTTCACCTGCCCGCGGGGAGGTCTGTACACCCGCTGGGCAGTCGGCGAGGGCGTCCGTTGACCGGGATGCGGCCCGCCCGGGCCGCCGGGACCGTGGTCACAGCCCTTATCGCGACCCTGGCCGTGGTGGTGGCCGGGTGTGCGCCCCTGCCCGCCACGGGGCCGCGGCTGGC
>NZ_JAALDX010000129.1 GCF_014145095.1 Dietzia sp. SLG310A2-38A2
GCCGTGACCGACCACGTCGAGCGGGCCCGGCGCGCCGCGCAACTGCTCGTCGCCCTGGGGCGCGCGGGCGAGGGGGCGGCGACCGAGGAGCTCGGCCTGTACGGACTTCTGTTCAGTGAGGTCGACCGCGGTGACGTCACTCAGTTCATCGAGCGCAACCTCGGGCCGATCCGCAGCTACGACCGCGATCGCGGGACCGCCCTGCTGGAGACACTGAGCGCCTGGTTCGCCGCCGACGCCAGTCCCTCGGGCACCGCCGATCGGCTCTACGTCCACGTCAACACCGTGTACCAGCGGCTCGACCGGCTCGACTCGGTCCTCGGTGCCGGGTGGCGTCGCGGCGATAGCGCGATGGAGCTGCGCCTGGCTCTACGGATGTGGGAGCTCCGCGGCTCCTGAGCCTGCCCCGATTCCGCGGTTGGCGGGCATCTCGCAGGGATTCTGAGGGATTTCAACGCTCTACGCCGCGAGACGTCCGCCAAACGGGGCCGTCACATGAGGCGGAATCGAAGTGGGAGCCCGAGCGAGCCGCGGCCGGGCTGGATGCCTCCTCGTCGCAATCGGGGTGGTTCATCTCAGGCCCCCTACAGTTCTGGCACAGCGTCCAAATAGCCCGACACCCGCGCAGTACCCGGTGGTACGGAACGTGAGACGGATGTCAGGTTCGCAGGTAGACGCTCTATTTGTGCGAAATTGCGAAACTGTGACGTTGTAGACAGAACCGTTACTTCCGGTTGCTACTGGCCAGTAGCTAAACGATAATAAATGGGACTCGTCAACAAAGAGTGTTGGCGCCCACCCTCACCTCCACCGGAAAGGCCCACCCATGAGCACCACGCCCCAGACCTCCCCGACCGCCGCGCCGAAGCAGAACCGCCGCAAGAAGGCCCGCGCCATCATGGCCTCCGGTCTGGTGCTGGGCGTCGGCGCCGCGGTGACACTGGCCGCCTGGTCCGACACGGCGTGGGGCGTGAGCGAGTTCGGTACCGCGGGCAGCGACTTCAACATCCAGGCCCACTTCAACGCCACTGAGGGTTGGAACGAGTTCGTGACCAAGGACAAGGCCGGCACCATGCAGTTCGGACCCGCCTCCAAGTCCCTGGTCCCGGGAGTGCCCGTCTACCAGCTGGTGGGCCTGCACGAGAACAAGGGCAACCTCGGCGCGGACATCACGATCGCACAGCAGAGTGTCGCCTCCAACGCACTGACCAGCAAGGTCGCCGTGTCGATCGCCGAGCTCGGTGGTGGCTCGACCCCGCCGTCCAACTGCTCCTCGGCAGCCAGCTTCACCACCGTGGGAACGCTCGCCGCCCCCACGACCTCCACGACCCGCGTGGAGAAGAACGACTACAAGTGGCTGTGCTTCCGCGCCGAGCTCGCCCCGACCGCCGGGCTGGACTCCGCCGGCATCGCGCCCGCCCCCGTGTTCTGGAACTTCGACGCGCAGAGCGACGACGCCTGACCCGCGACGACCTTCTGATCTGAAACCTGATCTGAGACCGACGAATGACACGCGAGAGGTGATGGCCGTGCAGACCGCAGCACCGATGTCCCACAGCGGAACCCCGGGCCGCACCGCGGGAGCGCACCGCGCCCCCGGCAGGTCATTCGGCTCCTACCTCGCCGGCGGACTGGCCAATCTCCTCGCAGTCGGCGGCGTGGTGGCGGTCGGGCTCGTGATCGCGGCGGTGACGATGAACATCACGCTCATCATGTTCAAGACCGGGTCCATGTCCCCCACGATCCCCACCGGCTCCGTCGCGGTGGTCAAGGAGATCAGCGCGGACGAGATCCGGGTGGGCGACGTCGTCACCGTCGACCGGCCCGGCCGCCTGCCCGTCACCCACCGGGTGATCGAGGTCCATCCGCAGGTGCCGGGCGAGGCGCTCATCCTGATGCAGGGCGACGCCAACCCGAACCCCGATCCGGGGATGTACCGGGTCGAGAGCGTCCGGAAGGTGCTGTGGTCGGTGCCCGGGCTGGCGAACGTGATCGTCTGGGCCGGCAACCCGCTGGTTCTGGGTTCGATCACCATGCTCGCCGCGCTCGGGGTCCTGTGGACCTTCTGGCCGGGGCGCGACGATGACGACGAGGTCGCGCAGTGACCATTCGGCAGCATCCGGTGCGGGCGCTCGTGGCGATCCTCGGCGCACTCGCCCTGCTCGTGACGACGGCGCTGGCCCTCGGCTCGATCCGCCCCACCGAGGCGACGTGGTCCGACCGCGCAGTGGGCGCGGCCGAATTCGGGGCTGCCAATCCGCACCAGAACACGCGCTTCGCCCGGGCGATGTCGACCTTCGGCCAGATGGAACGAGCGGTCCGGGACAGCAACGTCGGCGCCGTCACCGCCTTCCGGCAGACCCCCGACGCATCCCGGCAGGTCGTCGGTCCAGCGACTCACAGCAGCGCCGGCACCTTTCCCACCTTCCTGCTCCCCCTGACCACCGTGGGATTCTCGTGCTCATCGCTCGATGCACAGTCTCGGTGCGAGAACGGGAACCCCACCGGCGTGGCCGCCCCCACCGCCAACGCGGTCTCCGAGACCCGCTCTCTGGACGTGCGGACTTCTAGCATCCTGGGGTCGGACCTGGTCAGCTACCCGGGCAGGAGCCCGATTCGCGCAACGGCGGCCTGCTCCCCCACCGCCGGGGTGGCGACCCTCAGCTCGGACGGGCCAGTGGTCCTGGGGCGGAACGGCATCTTCGAGCAAGAGGTCCGCGTGGCGATCCCCGGCCCGAACTCGGAGCAGACGGGGTACCGGAGCTGGGGCAGTTACGACTACGTCGCCACTCTGCAGCACGTGAAGAAGGAGAGCCCCGGATACGCCCTGTCCCAGCTGCGGCTGCGCGTCAACGCCACAGGGACGGGCGGTGCCGAGCGCTGGAACCTCACGCTGATCCTCGCTCACGCCGAATGCGGGGTCGACAGGGAGACCACCGCCGCCCCCACCCGTCCGACCAGCGGCGAGTGGCCGGTCCTCTCGACACAGACGAACCGGATGATGGTCGCTCAGGCCGCTACGCCGACCGCCCTGCAGTCCGAGAGCGGCACGTCCGACGATCGCGAGCCCGCCGGTGTCGAGCC
>NZ_JAALDX010000130.1 GCF_014145095.1 Dietzia sp. SLG310A2-38A2
GGCCTCGAGGTCCGCGCAGTGACGGCGCAGGTCCTCGAGATCGTCCGGACGGCCCACCACGACGTGACGGCGCTGCGCGTTGCGGATGGAGACGGTCGGCCGCAGTGCGGGGTCGACCGCGGAGAAGACCTCGTCGACGAGGGCGCGCAGTCGCGCGCCGTCGATGCCCGACACGCCGACCATGGGGCTGGCCTCGCCACGGCGGATCAGGCCCGTGCGGCGTCCGATCAGGGTGGCGGCGGCGCCGATGAGCTCGGCCATCGCCAGGAGGCGGTCGTCGATCGACCCGAAGGTCTCGACCGATTCCACGGCGAGGATGCCCTGGGAGTGTCCGACCACGGCGGCGGGGGCGGTGTCGTTGACGTCGAAGCCCTCGGCGGCGAGCGCGCGGACGGCGCCCACCTGGGCGAGCAGGACGGCCGGCAGGGAGACGGCGGCGGAGGAGAGCGACGCCTCGTCGGGGAGGTCACCGTGGTCCTCGTCCTCGCCGGTGGTGGTGTTGGCCCACTCGATGGGGCGGAAGCCGTGGGGCCGGACCACCGCGATCTCGTCGTGGACCGGCTCGGTGAGGGCGACGGAGGAGTCGACGAGGTCCTGCAGTTCGGGACCGATCCCGGTGCCGTCGATGAGGTCGCTCAACGCGTCGCGCCACGCGATCCCCTGTCCCCCGAAGGCGAGGGCGTAGGCGGTGCCCTCACGCAGGTCGTCCGCGAGCGCGCGGGCCTGGCGGCGGGCCGCGTGTCCGGTCTCGAGCGGGCGGGGTGTGAGGTCGCGGTCGTCGATCGTCACGTGTGGAACTCCTTGGCAACTTCGTCTGGGACATCTCCACGCCGAGACCAGTTGCTGGTCCGACGCAGGGCACAGACTGCCACAGGAAGTTGAGGGAGCCCTCAGCTTGAGGGGGTACGGCCGTCCGTTCGGGGGTCGCCCGGGAGGGTCTGCGGGTGACCCTGCTCACAACCGGAACCCGATGGTTTCCTCATACACACAGGTGAGGGGGGCCTCAGGCTTGGGGTCGCCCCCGTTACCGAATCGTTACCTCGTTCTCAGGGGTGATCCGCCCGGTGGCGGCGTGTCGGCTCCGGTCCGGGCGCCCCGGTCAGATCGTCAGGCCCCGCACCGGAGTACGGCCATCTGTGCGGCGTCGAGCCCCTCGGTGGGGCACAGGTCAGCGGCCAGGCGGCGAGGTCCGGACGACCACTCCACGTGGGCCGTACGCACTGCGTCCCCGAAGCCGATCGTGACCAGACCCCCGACACCCGGCTGCTCGTCCGGGCCCAGCCCGCCGAGTCCGACCGTCTCGACCGCGGTCACCTCCGCGACGGTCGCCGAACCCGGGGCCGGGATCAGGCTGAGCTGGACCCTGGTGCCGTCGAACGCCCCGACCCAGGCCGCGAACATCCCCGTTCCGTCCGCGCGCAGGTCGAGGGTGTACCCGTGCGAGAACCACGACCCGGTCTCGCGGACCACCTCGGCGGGAGAGGGCACGGGGACGGCCAGCGTCGGGGCGGCGACGAGGGCGGACGCCCCTGCCATCGACACCACGAGCGAGGCCGCGGCCACCACGCGGCCCACCCTCCGGCCCACTCGCTGAGACTTCATGTGGTCACTGTAGCCCCGCCAGTAACACAATCAGGTGCCGCGAATGCGTCGAAATGGTCACCAAAACGACAACCCGCCGAGAAGATGTGGGGAGTTGAGGAGACCACACCTATCGTCGTTCCGTCACACCCGGCGGATCCGCCGCCCGATCGCCCTACGAGGAGTCGACCATGACCAGCCCGCCAACCAAAAGTGGGGTGACACCGAGAGAGACCTTCTCCCGTCGCTCCGTCTTCGTCTTTGCCGCCATCGGCTCCGCCGTCGGCCTCGGCAACATCTGGCGTTTCCCCTTCGTCGCGTACGACAACGGTGGCGGCGCCTTCCTGCTCCCCTACCTGGTGGCACTGCTCACCGCGGGTCTCCCGCTGTTGTTCTTCGACTACGCCATCGGCCACCGTTTCCGCGGCTCCGCGCCGCTGAGCTTCCGGCGGATGAACCGGTTCGCCGAGCCGATCGGCTGGATCCAGGTCCTGGTGTCCTTCGTCATCGCCGTGTACTACGCGGTGATCATCGCCTGGGCGGCGTCCTACGCCTGGTTCTCGGTCGACGAACGGTGGGGTGAGACCTACGAGGAATCGGCCTCGTTCTTCGCCGAGGACTTCCTCCGCGCCGGCAGCGGCTTCGGGATCGACTTCGTGCCGGGTATCGCGATCGTCCTGGTGGTCGTGTGGATCGTCACGCTGGGTGTCCTGCTGGCGGGCGTCCAGAAGGGCATCGGCCGCACCGCACTGCTCTTCGTCCCGCTCCTCGTCGCGCTCTTCGCCGCCCTCGTGGTGCGTTCGCTCTTCCTCGACGGCGCCATGGACGGCCTGAACAACTTCTTCACCCCGGACTGGGGCGTGCTCACCGAGCCGAGCGTGTGGATCGCGGCCTACGGCCAGATCTTCTTCTCCCTCTCGGTCGGCTTCGGCATCATGCTCACCTACTCGTCCTACCTCAAGCGCAAGTCCAACCTCACGAGCTCCGGCCTGGTCGTGGGCTTCTCCAACTCCGCCTTCGAGGTCCTCGCGGGCATCGGCGTGTTCGCCACGCTCGGCTTCCTCGTCTCCACGTCGGCGGGCGCAGGCTGGGAGGACGTCGGCGGCGGTCCGGGTCTGGCGTTCATCGCCTTCCCGGCGCTGATCTCGCAGATGCCCGGCGGCCCGATCTGGGGCGTGGTGTTCTTCATCTGCCTCATCCTGGCCGGCATCACCTCGCTCATCTCCATCGTCCAGGTGGTCATCTCGTCCTTCCAGGACAAGATGGGCAGCAGCCGCACCGTCTCGGTACTGGCCGTGGGCATCCCGATGGCGGTCGCCTCGATCCTGCTCATGCCCACCGAGACCGGGCTGCAGAACCTCGATGTGATGGACAAGTTCGTCAACAGCCTCGGCATCGTCGGCATCACCCTCATCGCCCTCATCGTGGTGATCTTCGTGATGCGACTGGCCCCCACACTGCGCGACCACCTCAACTCGGTGTCCTCGTGGAAGGTCGGCACGTTCTGGATCGTCTGCCTGGCGGTCATCACGCCGATCGTCCTGGGCTACGCCCTGATCCGCGAGATCATGACCCTCGTCTCCGAACCATACGAGGGGTATGACGCCGCGATCCTGGGGGTCTGGGGCTGGGGCATGATCGGGACCATCCTCGTCTTGTCGATCGTCCTGTCGGCCCTGCCCTGGCGGGGGGCCCGCCATCTCGACGGCCCGCCGAGCGTCGACGACGACCCGAGCGACTACATCTACGAGGAGGGACTCACCCGTCCCGACGAGAACCCCACACCCACCCACACGCCCAAGGAGGCCTGAGCCATGGACGCTCCCGCGATCATCATGATGGTGCTGTTCCTGCTCGTGATCTGGGGCGGACTCGTCGCCAGCATCGTGCACTTCGTCGGTCACCCCGACGACCCGGAGGGGGCCACAACCGGTCCCGCGCGCGAGCTCTGACCTCGCGCCGCACGACCTGATCGCCGGCCCCGGCGCCCGCACACCACAGCGGCGCCGGGGCCGGCGTCGTCGAGGTGGGCGGTCCGGGTCCTGGCACCGGCGATGTGGCCGTTCTGTTCACGACACGGCTAGAGGGACCCTCCTAGCGTGGGGCACGTGAGACTGACACTGGGGTTCATCGGAATAGTGACCCGCGACATGGCCGCATCGCTGGCGTTCTATCGTGCTCTCGGCGTGGACATCGCCGATGGGCAGGACAGCGCGCCGCACGTGGAGGCCACACTCGACGACGGCACAGCGCTTGCCTGGGACACGGTCGAGACCATCCGCGGGTTCGACCCGGCCTACGCCGTGCCGGTGGGCGGGCATCGCATCGCCCTGGCATTCGACAAGGGCTCTCCCGCAGACGTGGATGCGACGCTCGCGGCGCTGGTGCAGGCCGGACACACCGCGCACGTGCCGCCATGGGACGCGAACTGGGGACAGCGCTACGCGACCCTCCTCGACCCCGACGGCAACTCCGTCGACCTCTACGCGGAACTGGAGACGAACTGACCCGGGCTCATTCCGACCAGTCGCCGGAACTCGCGCGATAGATGCGGCTGGTCGGCGTATCCGACGAGTGCCGCGGCAGCGCTCACCGATGCGCCGGAGCGGAGTACCGAGCGGGCGCGGCCCGCCCGCTCGATACGGACCAACGTGGCGTAGCCATAGCCGAACTCGATCGACATGCGTCTGCGGAATGTGCGCTCGGACCATGCCAGTTCCTCGGCGACGACTCGTGCCGGAACCAGGGCGGAAGCAGATCGGCGAACGAACCCGGTCCAGCCTGTCGCGCGGCCTCTCCCGGCGGCAGACGGAGACCGACCGAACCCTCATGGCCGTCCGCGAGAGTGTCGATCCACCGCGTCGACGGCCCCGCGACGAGGACCGCGTCGTCACGCAGTATGAGATCGACGCATCCGTCAGCCGGGACGACCGATCCGCTTGCCCCGACCGAGCGCCAGAGGGCCACTCCACCCCGCAGCGTCACTTCCGAATACACGTCGCCAGGATCCCAGAGGCGTTCAAGGCCCCGGACTCCCCGGCCCCGGAATGGTGCTCGTCCCCGGGTCGCGCAGAAGAGTCCGGGCCCGCCCCACCACGGCAGTAGCCTTGTGTCCATGGACACCGAGAGCAGCAACGCCGCCACCACAGAACCCGCAGGATCCACCGGCGGGGCCCCTGTCGAGGTGCGCCACTTGATCCAGCAGTGGAAGCGCCTTGACGAACTCCTCGCGGGGCTGAAGAGAGACGACTGGACCGCACCGACGGCGCTCCCGGGATGGACCGTCCGCGATGTGGTGGCGCACATCGCCGGCACGGAGCACCTGCTCTCGGGCGAACCGGTACCGGACATCGACCTCCCGCCCTCGGCCGGCGACTACGTCCGCAACCCCATCGGGGAACTGAACGAGAAGTTCGTGGAGGAGGCGCGACCCCTGGCGGTCGAGGACGCGTTCGCCGACTTCCGCGAGGCCGTCGCCGAGCGCACGGGACAGCTCGCCGAGATGACCCCGCAGGAGTTCGAGGCCGAGACCGACTCGCCCGTCGGTCGTGTCCCGTTCCGGCGCTTCATGGGCGTGCGCGTCTTCGACTGCTGGGTCCACGAGGACGACATCCGCCACGCCCTCGGCATGCAACACCACCTCGGCAGCGGTCCGGGGCGATTCGCTCGCGACGAGATCGTGCGCTCCCTCCCCCGGACCGTGGGCAAGAAGGCCGGCGCACCGGATGGTGCCCGCGTCCGATTCCGGGTCACGGGTGAGGCCGACACCGATCTCCCGATGGCCGTCGACGTGGTGGTCGACGGCCGGGCTGCGCTCGCCGACGTCGACGACTCCGCGGCGGTGACCGCGGAGCTGGTCTTCGACACCCCGACCTTCGTGCGTGCGGCGACCGGCAGGATCGCCGCCGACGCCGGCAACGGCGTGGAGATCAGCGGCGACCGGGATCTGAGCTACTCGATCCTCCGGTCGATGGCCTTCACCATCTGACGGGCCGGTGCCGAATCCGATAGGGCCGGTGCCGAGTCTGACGGGGCCGTCACCCCTGCCCGTTCCGCACCTCGTGGTGATGGGGGTGTCCGGTGCCGGGAAGTCGACCGTTGCCCGCGTGATCGCCGAGCGGATCGGTGCGCCGTTCCTGGATGCCGACGACCTGCATCCTCCCGCCAACCGCCGGAAACTGGGCGCCGGCGCGCCGCTCACCGACCTCGACCGTGGGCCGTGGCTGGACGCGGTGAGGGACACCATGCGGGAGCGGGACCAGTCGAGAGCCGGAGCCGGCTCGGACCCCGGCGTCGTCGTCGCGTGTTCGGCACTGCGACGCGCCTACCGCGACGTCCTCCGGGACGTCGACCGGCCGGTGTTCTTCGTCGAACTCGGCGCCGACCCGGAGCTCCTCGAGGCCCGACTCGCCGCCCGCCAGGGACACTTCGCGTCCCACCGGATCCTGGAGTCGCAGCTGGCCACGCTGGAACACCTGGGGCCGGACGAGGACGGCATCACCTGCCCGATCGCGCTGCCGGTGGAGGAGATCGCCGACAGGGTCCTCGCCGGGATCCGGACGGACCGTCGTTGGTGAGTCGGCGGTGAGTCGGCGGTGAGTGCGCACCGACCCGGTGGACCGACCACGGTCCCGGCGCCGTTTCGTGAACGCCCCGGTGGTCGTACGTCAGACTGGGATCCAGGCCGCTTGTCGACCCGACCCCGGAAGAGGACGCCAGCCTCCATGGAGCATCTCCGACACTTCGCCCAGGAGTTCCGGAAAGCCCTGAGGAATCTGTTGCCCATCGTGGCCGTGGTGGTGGCCTTCCAGCTGCTGGTCTTCCGCCGGATGCCCGAGGACCCTCTCCAACTGGTCGCGGGACTGCTGATCGTGGGGGTGGGGATCGCCCTGTTCCTCCAGGGCCTGGACCTGAGCGTGTTCCCGGTGGGCAAGAACCTCGCCAACCAGTTCACCCGCCGCGGTGCGCTGGGGCTGCTGCTCACCTTCGGTTTCGCCATCGGATTCGCCGCGGTCGTAGCCGAGCCGGCCCTGATCGCGGTGGCGGAACAGGCGGAACTGATCAGCGAGGGCCGTATCGACGGGGTCGTGCTGCGGGTCGTGATCGCCGTGTCCGTGGGTCTCGTCCTGGTCCTGGGGATCCTGCGGGTGCTGCGGGGCTGGGCGGTCCACCGGATTCTGATCGGCGGCTACGTCGTGGTCCTGGTGGCCACGTTCGTGGCCCCGCCGGAGATCGTGGGCCTGGCCTTCGACTCCGGCGGGGTGACCACCAATGTCGTGACCGTGCCGCTGATCGCCGCGATCGGGATCGGGTTGGCGAACTCGATCCGGGGCCGCAGCGCGCTCACGGACGGCTTCGGACTGGTGGCGCTGTGCGTGATGGTGCCGATGATCGGGGTTCAGCTCTACGGGATGTGGGTCTACACCTTCGGCGGTGGCGGCGGCGCGCCCACCACGGGATCGGAGCAGGCCGGCGCCCCACTCTGGCTGGAACACGTGGTGGGCCTGGCGGAGATGGTCCGCGACGTGGCGCCCATGGTGATCGTCGTCCTGTTCTTCCAGTACGTCGCGCTGCGCCGCAAGTTGTCCCACCCGCTACGGGTGGCCGTGGGGTTCGTCATGGTCCTCGTGGGGCTCTACGCCTTCGTGGTGGGCCTGAAGATGGGGCTCTTCCCGCTGGGCACGCAGATGGCCGAGCAGCTCATCGACCGCGACATACCGGCTCTGATCCTGCTGTTCGCCCTGCTCATCGGGTTCGCCACCACCATGGCCGAGCCGGCCCTGGTGGCCATCGCCGACCAGGCGGAGAACGTCTCACCGGCCGGGATCAACGCCACCGCCATCCGACTGGTCGTGGCCACGGGGGTGGCGGTCGGAATCGCCCTGGGGGTGTACCGCATCCTCTCCGGCGGTCCGCTGCACTACTTCATCATGGTCTCCTACGCCGTGGTCATCGTCCTGGTGGTCCTGGCCCCGAAGTACATCGTCGCCCTGGCCTTCGACCTCGGCGGGGTCACCACGTCCGAGGTCACCGTGCCGCTGGTCACCGCCCTGGGCATCGGGTTGGCCAGCGCCATCGAGGGCCGCAGTGCGCTGCTCGACGGCTTCGGACTCATCGCCTTCGCCTCGATCTTCCCGATCATCTCCGTCCTGCTCTATGCCATCGCCCTCGAGAGAATCCCCCGCCTGCGGAAGGAATCGTCATGAAATTCACGGCCATCGTAGTGATCGCCCCCCCGGAACTGGAGGACACCGCCATCGAGGTCGCGCAACGGGCCGGGGCGACCGGGGTGACGATCCTGGAGGGCAAGGGCATCGGCGCGCAGCAGAAGAAGACCTTCTTCGGACTGACCTTCGAGGGCTCCCAGTCGGTGCTGCTCATGGTCGTGGGCACCCACCTGGCCACCCCGATCCTCAAGTCCCTGCACGAGATCCTGGTCGACGGGGACAACTCCCACGGCATCGCCTTCAACGTCCCCATCGAGCACCTCACCGGGATCGACCCCCGGCAACTGGTGAAGTTTGAGGAGTACATGCGCCGGGAGAACACCTGAGCCACGCCCACCCGCTCCCCCGCGCACGCCCCATACCGCCCGTACAACCCAGGAGGACCCCCATGCTCACCGTCCAACAGGTCATGGTGCCCGAGGTGATCACCATCTCCCCCTACGCCACCCTGCGCGAGGCGCTGTCGATGATGCGCTCCCATCGGGTCAAGAGCCTCGTGGTCGACCGCCAGCACCCCCACGATGCCTACGGCCTGCTCAGCTACAACGAGCTGCTGCGCGCCATCGTCGTCGAGGAGGGCGACGTGGACCTGCTCAACGTCTACGACGCCGCCGTCAAGCCCGCCATCTCCGTGGGAGAGGACCTGTCGGTGAACCAGGCCGCGGCCATGATGAGCCGGTTCCACCTCAACCGCCTGATCGTGGTCCGCGGCAACGACCTCATCGGCCTGCTCACGATGAACGACATCCTCGCCCGGCTGATCGACGAACTCGACTGAACCGCGATCTGTGACGGTGCGCCCGGGGAGACTTGAACTCCCACGTCCGTAGACACTGGAACCTAAATCCAGCGCGTCTGCCAATTCCGCCACGGGCGCCTGCCCGGGGGTGCCGGGCGAGGTGAGCTTACCGCGCCGTCGGCGGTATCGTGGAGGGGTGTCCGACACCCTGAGCAACCGCACGGTCGGAGGCGACCCCGCCTCCGGTCCACCGGTCTCGACCAAGGTCAGGCACCGCCCCTCGTGGATCGCGTTCGTCGTCCTGGGCTCGATCTTCTGCCTGGGGATGGGGTTCTGGCAGCTCGCCCGCTACCAGGAGGCCACGGGGACGGTGCAGAACCTCGGTTACACCTTCATGTGGCCGTTCCTGGCGGGTTTCCTGGTCTACGCGTACCTGAAGTACGTGCGACTGGAGGCCGAGGAGGCCGAGTCGGCCCTCCCGGCGGCCGGTGCTGACGGGGACGACGGTGACGACGACGAGGCCGACGGCCACCCCGACGGTCCGCCCCCACGCCGGGGTGCGCGAGGGCGCCAGAAGATCGTCACGGAGATCCCCGCCGATCTCCTGCCCACCCGGCGTCCCGCCACGGAGGCCCGAACCCGCGACGGGGGCTTGGACGCCTACAACTCGTACCTCGCCGAGCTGGCCCGTCAGGACGCGGCCGCCGGTGACCGCCACCAGGAGAGACACACCACATGACAGTCGCAGCCACCCCGGAGACCGACGACCGCAAGCCGGATCCCGACGGCAAGGTCCGCGGAGCGCTCGCCCGGTACCGCGTCCTGGCCTGGATCACCGGCGTGTGGCTGCTGGTCCTCACTGTCGAGATGATCTACAAGTACCTGATCCTGGACAACTCCTCGGACGCTCCCGACTGGTTCACCTACATCGGGCAGGCCCACGGTGTCTTCTACATCATCTACCTGTTCATGACCCTCGACCTGGCGATCAAGGCCCGGTGGCCGGCCTCCCGCACCCTGCTGACCGCGCTGGCCGGGACGGTCCCGTTCCTGTCGTTCTGGTTCGAGCACAAGCGGACCCGGGACGTCCGGACCGAGTACGCGGTCTAGCGGTCACCCGGGACCCGTCAGCCGCGCTCCGCGAGTTCCCGCAGAGCCGGGGCGAGCGCGCGCAGGGCACGTCCGCGGTGGGAGTCGGCGTCCTTCTCCCCCGGTGTGAGTTCCGCCGCGGAGCGGTCCGACCCCTCGGGCAGGAACAGCGGGTCGTAGCCGAACCCGCCCTCGCCGCGAGGCTCCCGGAGTACGTGTCCGGCCCACCGCCCCTCCGCGACCCTCTCGACCGGATTCGTCGTCGACTGTTCCGGATCCCGCGCCGAGTACACCAGGGCGCAGCTGGAGAAGAAGGCCGCGCCACGACGCTCGTCGGGCACGTCCGAGAGTTGTGCGAGCAGCAGCGCGTTGTTGGCCGCGTCGTCGCCGTGCCGGCCCGCCCAGCGCGCCGAGAGCACGCCCGGCATCCCGTTCAGGGCGTCCACGGCCAGCCCGGAGTCGTCGGCCAGGCA
>NZ_JAALDX010000131.1:0-2117 GCF_014145095.1 Dietzia sp. SLG310A2-38A2
CCGCGGGTCGGTGGCCGGGTGGTGGCCGACGGGCCCGCGGTGCCGGACGTGCCCGGAGTGTTCCTGCTCGGCTACGGCGACTGGTGCGGCGCGGCCTCGGCGACCCTCATCGGGGTCGGACAGTGGGCGAAGGCGGCGGTGGCCGCCGCTCTCGGCCGGTGATCAGGCCTTGAGGCGCGCGACGATCTCGACGAACTCCTCCGCGTAGCCCAGATGGGTCCGCAGGCGCTCGAGCCGCTCGGTGGCCACGTGTTCCTGCTGATCCTCGTCGTCGTCCTGGGCGACGTCGTCGGGTTGATCCCGATGGCCGCGCTGGTCGCCGTGATGATCATGGTCTCGGTGGGGACCATGGACTGGCACTCGATCCGTCCCCGGACCCTGCGGCTGATGCCGCTGTCGGAGACGCTCGTCATGGTGGTCACCGTGACGGCGACGGTGTGGACCCACAACCTCGCGATCGGCGTGATCCTCGGGGTGGTCACGGCGATGATCATGTTCGCGCGCCGGGTCGCGCACATGACGACCATCGAGAAGGTCGCCGAGCTCGACACGGACCACGACGGGGCGGTCGACACCCGCACGTACCGGGTCACGGGGGAGCTGTTCTGGGCCTCGAGCAACGATCTCGTGTACCAGTTCGACTACTCCGGCGACCCCGGGCACGTGGTGCTCGACCTCACCGACGCCGACATCTGGGACGCCTCGACCGTCGCCACGCTGGACGCCGTGCAACAGAAGTACGCGGCCAAGGGCAAGACGCTGTCGGTGATCGGACTCGACGGTGCCAGCCAGGAGCGGCTCGAGAAGCTCTCGGGCACACTCGGCGCCGGGCACTGAGCCGGGGCCGTTCCCCCGCAGGTCCCTGGGTTCGCGGTCAGCTGATCGTGACGCCGCCGGTCGGGCCCGGTTGGCCGTCGGCCCCCGTGATCCACCACAGTTCGAGCTCCAACTCGCGCTTGGTCCCGGAGTCCTTGGGGGTGTCCTTGATCTCGATGTCGAGCCGTACGGTGTCGGGGACCTCGATATCGAGGCTGTTGCCGTCCTGGTCGAAGGTCACGGTGCCGGACCGGATGCGCTCGGCCAGTGTGGCCAGCAGGTCCGCGACGGCCTCGCGCGAATAGGTGTCCTTGCTGCGGAGAAGTCGGGTGGAGAGGCTCATGATCTGATCATCCGCCGTTGTCGCGTGCGTCGGAAGGCTTCCGGAAATATCGATGGGCGTCTATATTGATGGTTGTCGATACGAGGCTTGGAGGCCGACATGTCCCGATCCGTGCACGACGCTCCTCTTCCTGAACTGCTCATGCCCCAGACGCAACTCCAGCGCGACGCCCGCGAGCTGGCCCGGCACTACGAGGGCGTGTTCAGTCCACAGACCGTCGAGCGCGTGGTGTTCGAGTCCTATGCCGCGTTGCGTCGAACCGCGCGGGTCACCACCCATCTCCCGTCGCTGTCCCGCCGCTTCGCGACCGACCGGCTCAAGGCCCTCGCGCAGGCAGAGGGGTGGGTCGCCAAGGACGTCCCCGAGGTGCTCTTCATCTGCGTCCAGAACTCGGGGCGCTCCCAGATGGCCGCGGCTCTCATGGCGGACCGGTCGGAGGGGCGGGTCCACGTCCGGTCCGCCGGCTCGCTCCCGGGGTCCGGGATCGACGAGAACTGTCGGGCGGCCATGGCCGAGATCGGACTCGACCTGACCTCGGAATACCCCAAGCCCCTCACCGATGACGTGGTGGCGGCCGCCGACGTGGTGATCTCCATGGGGTGCGGGGACGCCTGCGCCGTCTACCCGGGCAAGCGGTACCTGGACTGGGACGTCTCGGACCCCGCCGGCCGGGAGCTCGACCGCGTCCGTTCCATCCGCGACGACATCGACGCCCGGGTCCGGAGGGCCCTGCCGGAGATCATCGGCATGACGCCCGCGACCGCCTCGGGTGCCCCGTCCACCGAGGGGGCACCGACACCATGACCACGACCATCACCGTCTTCGAACCCGCACTCTGCTGCTCGACTGGGGTGTGCGGACCGGATGTGCCCGCCGAACTCCTGGAGTTCTCCGCGAACTGCGACTGGCTCGCCGCGGCGGGGACCCCGGTGGAGCGGCTCAACCTGGCCGCCGAGCC
>NZ_JAALDX010000131.1:2190-15827 GCF_014145095.1 Dietzia sp. SLG310A2-38A2
GAGGTCGCCGCATTCCTCCGGCTGAGTGGATCCGAGGGGCTCCCGCTGTTCCGCGTGGACGGCGTCACCGCGCTCACCGGTCGCTACCCCACGCGAGCGGAGCTGGCGAGGTGGGCGGGACTGGACGCGATCACGCCGGGCCCCTCGGTCGCCGGCGCGGCGCCCGTGGGTGCGGACCTCCTGGCGTCCGGCGATGACGGCTGCGGCCCGTCCGGCTGCTGCTGATCCCCGAAAGGTATTCGTGAACTCGTTCCTCGACGACCCCGCCCGCTACGTGTTCTTCACCGGTAAGGGCGGGGTCGGGAAGACCTCGCTCGCCTGCGCCACCGCTGTCCGGCTCTGCCGGGCGGGCGCGCGCGTCCTGCTCGTGAGCACCGATCCCGCCTCCAACGTGGGGCAGGTGTTCGGGCAGCGGATCGGGAACCGGATCGTCGAGGTCGGTGTGGTCCCGGGGCTCTCGGCCATGGAGATCGAACCGGACGCCGCCGCCGAGGCCTACCGCGAGCGCGTGGTGGGACCGGTGCGCGGTCTGTTGCCGGAGGCCGAGATCACCGCGATCACCGAGCAGCTCTCCGGTTCCTGCACCACAGAGATCGCGTCGTTCAACGAGTTCACCGCGCTGTTGACCGACCCCGGGGTGATGGGCGGGTACGACCACATCGTCTTTGACACCGCCCCCACCGGACACACCATCCGGTTGCTCACGCTCCCCGGATCGTGGACCGATTTCCTGGAGCGCGGCAAGGGCGACGCCTCCTGCCTGGGGCCGATGGCAGGGCTCGACAAGCAACGCGCGGTGTACGCGGACGCCGTCGCTCGGCTGGCGGACCCGGCCACCACGCGGCTCGTGCTGGTGGCCCGCCCGCAGACCTCATCCCTCGACGAGATCGCCCGGACCTCGGCCGAGCTCGCCGACGTGGGTATGCACAACCAGTCCGTCGTGGTGAACGGGGTGCTCGCGGGTCCCCACCGGGATGACGACGACGAGGAGATCGACCCCATCGCCGAGGGCTTCCGTCAGCGACAGCGGGAGGCCCTCGACGCCATGCCCGACGCTCTCCGCCGGCTGCCTGTCGAGACGGTCCCGCTCCGGCCGGAGAACCTCGTCGGCGTGCCGGCGCTGGAAAGGCTCTTCGAACCCGCGGAGGCCTCGACCGCGTCGGTGCACGCGGTTGCGGGTGCTCCCGCTCCTCACACTGCTCCACTGTCCGCCCCGCTCTCGGACCTCGTCGACCAGATCGAGTCAGACGGGCACGGCCTGGTCATGACGATGGGCAAGGGGGGAGTCGGCAAGACCACCGTGGCCGCTGCCGTGGCCGTCGAACTCGCCGCGCGCGGGAACGAGGTGCACCTCACCACCACCGACCCCGCCGCTCATCTCACCGACACCGTCGCGGGTGAGGTCCCGGGACTCACCGTCTCCCGCATCGATCCCGAGGAGGCGTCCGCCGACTATCGCCGGCGGGTCGTCAGGGGAAAAGGGGCGAACCTCGACGAGGCCGGTCTGGCGGCGCTCGACGAGGATCTCCGCTCGCCGTGCACCGAGGAGGTGGCGGTCTTCCAGGCGTTCTCCGGGGTGATCCACGAGTCGAGGCATCGGTTCGTCGTGGTCGACACCGCCCCGACCGGGCACACGCTGCTCCTGCTCGACGCGACCGGGTCCTACCATCGCGAGATCGCCCGGCAGATGGGGGACGGTGGTCGCTTCACCACGCCGCTGATGCGACTGCAGGATCCGGCGCAGACCAAGATCCTCATCGTCACCCTGGCGGAGACCACGCCGGTTCTCGAGGCGGCCGCACTCCAGGCGGATCTGCGGCGGGCCGGCATCGAGCCGTGGGCGTGGGTGGTCAACAACGCTCTCGCGGCGAGCGGAACCACGGACGCCGTCCTGCGCCGGCGTGCCGAGCTCGAGAACGAGCAGTTGGGCGCGGTGCGGGGCGGCCTGGCCGAGAGGCTGTCCGTGGTGCCGTACTCGGCAGAGGACCCGGTCGGTCCAGAGGCGTTGCGCCGACTGGCTTCGGGTTCGGCCTCGGGCGCGGCGGGGTCGGGGACCGCGACCGTGGAGGCGATGTCGTCCTGAGGCGGCCTCAGACCAAGCGGAGGCCTCGGACGTCGACGATGTCGCGGATCTGGGCGAACGCCTCCGGCACGATGCTGTAGTGCGCCATGCGTCCACGTTGTTCCCGGGTGACGAGTCCCGCTTCCACCAGCTTCTTCATGTGATGGCTCACCGTGGGCTGCGTGATCCCCAGCGGTTCGGTGAGGGTGCAGACGCAGACGTCGTTGCACTCCGCCGCGGCGATATGCGAGAGGAGGCGCAGGCGCATGGGATCGGCAAGTGCCTTGAACCGGGCCGCCGCAGCCTCGGCCTCCGCCTGGTTGAGCGGCCCGTTCGCGCCGGCGATGCAGCAGGAGTCGGTGGGCTCGGGCGAGATCATCACTCCAGATTACTCGGACGGCAAGGCTGGGTGCCGTCGACGGAGCACATGTAATACATTGACGGGCGTCGATGAATTGCCTAGGGTTGGGCGCATGAGCACCCAGGTATCGGCGACCGCCGGCCCCCCTGCCCCTGCCGATCCCGACACTCCGGTCGCCGCGAGGATGTCCTTCCTCGACCGCTATCTGGCTGTGTGGATCCTCGCCGCCATGGCGCTCGGACTCCTGCTCGGGCGCCTGGTGCCCGGCATCGCCGAAGCGCTCGAGGCGGTCGAGGTCGGGGGCATCTCGGTTCCCATCGCGGTGGGCCTGTTGGTGATGATGTACCCGGTCCTGGCGAAGGTCCGCTACGACGAGACGCGTCGCGTCACGGGTGACCGCACGCTCCTCCTGCTGTCCCTCGCCCTGAACTGGCTGGTCGGGCCCGCGTTGATGTTCACGCTGGCCTGGTTGATGCTCCCGGACCTTCCCGAGTACCGCACCGGCCTGATCGTGGTGGGCCTGGCCCGCTGCATCGCGATGGTGTTCATCTGGAACGACCTCGCCTGCGGCGACCGAGAGGCTGCGGCGGTGCTCGTCGCTATCAACTCGGTATTCCAGGTGATCGCGTTCGCGGGCCTGGGGTGGTTCTACCTCCAGGTCCTGCCGGGCTGGCTGGGACTGGAGACCACCACCGCGGGCTTCTCGGTGTGGGCGATCGCGCTGAGCGTCCTCGTGTTCCTCGGTATCCCCCTACTGGCCGGGTTCCTCACCCGGCACTTCGGCGAGAAGGCCAAGGGTCGGCAGTGGTACGAGGAGTCCTTCCTGCCCAAGATCGGCCCGTGGGCGCTGTACGGCCTGCTGTTCACCATCGTCGTGCTCTTCGCGTTCCAGGGCGACACCATCATCGGACGCCCCCTCGATGTGGCGCGTATCGCGCTGCCCCTGTTGGCCTACTTCATCCTCATGTTCGGCGGGAGTCTGCTCGCCGCACGTGCGGCCGGGCTGAACTACGCCAAGTCCACCGCCGTCGCCTTCACCGCCGCGGGCAATAACTTCGAACTCGCGATCGCCGTCAGCATCGGCACCTGGGGAGTGGCGTCCGGTCAGGCGCTCGCGGGGGTGGTCGGACCGCTCATCGAGGTCCCGGTGCTGATCGCGCTCGTCTACGTGAGCCTGTGGGCGGGCAAGCGTCTGTTCAAGGGGGACCCCACGGTCCCGAACGCGATCCATCAGGACATGACCTCCGCCGTCGCTTCCGCCCCCACCGTCGATTCCGACGAGCCGGGAGCCGATCGCCGATGACGCGGACCCCGCAGCCCGCTTCGACGCGGCCCACCGTCCTGTTCGTGTGTAAGTCCAACCGTGGCAAGTCCCAGATGGCGGAGGCACTTCTGCGCCACGCAGCGGGGGACGCGGTCGAGGTCTACTCGGCCGGCACGCAGCCCGCGCTGGGCAAGTCCCCCAACGCCGAGGCCGTGGCCGCCCTCGCCGAGATCGGTGCCGACATGTCCGGCGGCACCGCGGCGGCGGTGGACCACGATGTGATGCGACGCGCGAACCGAGTGGTCGTGCTCGGGACGGCCGCTCGGCTCGATCCGGTCGACGGGATGGGCGCGGGGATCGACGTCTGGGACACCGACGAACCCAGCGAGCGGGGAATCGAGGGGGCGGAACGGATGGCACTGATCCGCGACGACATCGACGCCCGCGTGAGACGACTGTGGGCCGAGCTGAACGACCAGGCGACCGGTTCGGCCGACTAGGCCGACCGGGTCCGCAGCACGGCTAGCCCGTATACCGCTCCGGCTCCTCGCCGAAGGTGAAGCCGCGGCCCGAGATCTGCTCCGGTGTGATCTCCACGAAGTTGTACTTGAGCGTGGGGATCCACGGCTTGAGGTCGAGTTCCTCGGCGCGGTTGATCTCCTCGAAGCTGTCGAGCCGTCGGGCTTCGCCACGGACGACCACCGACCACGCCTCCTGGTCCTCGATGTGGTCGACCTGGAAGACCACGTCCGGATGAACGGTGAGTCCGGCCAGTTTGCTGCCCTCGGCTGTGCGGAAGAAGAGCGTGCCCTCTGGGGACAGCGCGTAGTTGACGGGGAAGATTTCGGCCCGCCCACCCGAGACGGTGATCAGACGGCCGAGCGACTCGGTCGCCAACAGCTCGAGTGAGCGGCCCTCGTCGAATTCGGTGATCGGGTTGTCGTCCATGAAGATATTCTCCCAGGCTCCGGCCCACTAAGGAAGAGGATCGCCTCCGTGGGTGGGGCCGCACCGGGTGACGGACGTCACTGCACCACGGTCACCTGCGGACTCGCCCGGCAATCGGGTAACGATACGGCGAAGCTGGATGCGGCAACCGGTCCACGTCACTACGGTGGTAATTACCTATGAACCCAGGAGAACGAGAAGCACCCCGTAACCCTGATTCGTCCGACGCGGTTTTCCGTCCGCCCACCGCGGCAGACGGAAATCGTATGTGGGAGATCGCCCGCGACAGTGGAGTCCTCGACCTCAACTCCTCCTATGCCTACGTGTTGTGGGGAGCGGAGTTCTCCGAGAGCTCCGTGGTCGTCGAGGTCGAGGGCCGCGTAGTCGGCTTCGTCACCGGATTCCTGCGCCCGTCGGAGCCGGACACGATCTTCGTCTGGCAGGTGGGCGTCGACGCTGACCAGCGAGGTAAGGGGCTGGCCGCACGGCTGCTCCACAGCCTCATGGACCGACTCGCCGAGCGCGGTGTGGTCCGACTGCGCACCACCATCAGCCCGGACAACGAGGCGTCCCAGCGCACATTCGGCGCCGTCGCGCGCGATCGGGGCATGACGTTGTCCAGCGAGGACTACCTCGGCGCCGAACTGCTCGGCGAGGGGCATGAGCCCGAAGATCTCTACACGATTTCCTAGAAGGGCGCCCGGACCCACCGGTCCGCCGCCGCCGCCCGCCACCATTGTTGATGGAGTGATCACCACCATGACCGAAGCCACGCACGACGCCAATCTGGATACCTCGATCTTCTCCGACCGTGAGTCGGAGGTCCGTAGCTACTCGCGCAACTGGCCGGTGGTGTTCGACACCGCCAAGGGTACGAAGCTCACGACCGTTGACGGCGACGAGTACCTCGACTTCTTCGGTGGCGCCGGCGCACTGAATTACGGCCACAACGACGACGACATGAAGAGCGCGCTGTTGGAGTACATCCAGCGCGACGGTGTCACCCACTCGCTCGACAAGTACACCGTCGCCAAGCGCGCCTTCCTGGAGACCTTTACCTCGACGATCCTCGAGCCGCGTGGATTGGACTACAAGGTGATGTTCCCCGGGCCGACCGGCACGAACGCCGTCGAATCGGCGCTCAAACTGGCCCGTAAGGTCACCGGACGCGAAGCGATCATCAACTTCACCAACTCGTTCCACGGCATGACCCTCGGGTCGCTGTCCGTCACCGGTAACTCGATGAAGCGCGCCGGCGCCGGGATCCCGCTGGTCCACGCCACGCCGATGCCGTACGACAACTACTTCGGCGGCGTGACCGATGACTTCCAGTGGATGGAGCGAGTCCTGGTCGACTCCGGCTCGGGAATGAACCGCCCGGCAGCCGTGATCGTCGAGTGCGTTCAGGGCGAGGGCGGAATCAACGCGGCGCGCGCCGAGTGGCTGAAGGCCCTCGACGAGCTGTGCAAGCGTCACGAGATCCTGCTGATCATCGACGACGTCCAGATGGGCTGCGGCCGGACCGGTGAGTTCTTCTCATTCGAGTTCGCCGGCATCAAGCCGGACATCGTCACCCTGTCCAAGTCGATCGGCGGCTACGGCCTGCCACTGGCGATCACCCTGTTCAACCGTGAGCTCGACGAGTGGACGCCGGGCGAGCACAACGGCACGTTCCGCGGTAACAACATGGCATTCGTCACCGCCGAGGTGGCGCTGCGCAAGTACTGGTCGGATGAGAAGCTGCAGAACCGCACGCTCGAGAACGGCCGGATCCTGCGCGAGCGCTTCTCCCCGCTGGTCTACAAGTACGAGGGCAAGCTCGAACTCCGCGGCCGCGGCATGGCCTTCGGTATCGCCTTCCTCGAGAAGCCGGAGCTGGCCGGAGAGGTCATGGCGCGCTGCTTCGACAACAAGATGCTGGTCGAGACCGCCGGCCCGAGCGACGAGGTCGTCAAGTTCCTCGCCCCGCTCATCCTGACCGACGAGGAGCGCGATCGGGGCATCGAGATCTGCTACGAGGCCGTCGACCACGTCCTCGCCCAGCAGTACCTCTGAGCGCGCCCGACCACCACACCCTCGATCCAGATCCTCGCCGAGGAGGCCCCGCATGATCGTTCGCACCACCGCAGAGATCACCGACACCGACCGCCACGTCAAGGGCAACAACGGCAACTGGGAGTCCAAGCGCATCGTCCTGGCCGACGACCGCGTGGGGTTCTCGTTCCACGAGACCACCATCGCCGCCGGAACGACCAACGACTTCCACTACGCCAACCACATCGAGGCCGTCTGGCTGACCCGTGGCAAGGGCACTCTGCGTGACCTCACCAACGACAAGGAGTACCCGCTCGCGGCCGGTTCGATGTACCTGCTCGACGGGCACGAGAAGCACCAGGTCATCGTGGAGGAGGAGATGCAGATGCTCTGCGTCTTCAACCCTCCGGTCGTCGGCGACGAGAACCACGACGAAAACGGCATCTACCCGCTCCTGCGCCTGCAGGACGACGGCTCGGTCGTCCGCGAGAAGTAAGCCCCCGGCTCCTCGCCGCGCCTGGAGTTCGGCGCACCCACGCACTCCCCGGTCGAAGTCGTTCAGAGCGAGCGAAACCGACCGGGGATTCGCGCGTCCTGGGGTAGTACGCGTTCCGGGGCGGTCTCTGTAGCACTGTCCGTCTCGGACACACGTCCGCTCGCACCCAGCGGGCTCCGGCCTGCGCGTCCTCTCCGACCAACGCGCCCTCCCCGGCTTGCGCGCCCTCTCCGGCTTGCGCGCTCGGATCGCACGCCGCCTGAAGGGTCGCGCGTCGGGTTGGGTCCATTCCGGGCGCACACCCGGCGGGGGCGGGGGGCACACTGGTCAGGTGTCCACGATCGTGTTCCTCCACGCCCACCCCGACGACGAGACCTCCCAGACCGCCGGAATGATGGCTATCGCCTCGCGCGGTGGCCACCGCGTCGTCACGGTCTTCGCCACCGATGGCGACCACGGCCAACGGCCCGATCACCTCGGGCCCGACGGCGATCTGGTCGACTACCGCCGCGGGGAGGCCCGGGCCGCCGCGGAGGTACTGGGCGTCGCCCGGATCGACTGGCTGGGTTACCGCGACTCGGGCATGACCGGCTGGGCGCAGAACGATGATCCGCTGTGCCTGCACAGCGCCGATACCGACCACGCGGCCGGGCGACTTGCCCGGATCCTCGACAGGGAGGGCGCCGACGTCCTCGTGGGCTACGACCATCACGGGAACTACGGGCATCCTGATCACCTGGCCGTCCACCGGATCGCCCGCCGCGCCGTGGGCCTGGCAGCCCGCCGCCCGCGGCTGTTGGAGGCCACGACCAATCAGGACGCCCAACTCGAGATGCTCGACAGCCCCGAAGCGGAGGGGTTCCTGGAGACGCTCGCGGCTGGCGGCATGGACGTGGAGGAACTACGGCGGATGATCCTCACCGGGGATGACGGACTGCCGGTGGGGGTCCCGCAGTCGGAGATCGCGTGGGCGATCGACTTGCCCGCGGACGTCGTGGAGCTCAAGCGCCGCGCGATGGAGTGCCACGCCAGCCAGACCAGCGACATCGGCATGATGCTGGCCCTGCCGAAGGACGTCTACGCGGCGACCTTCGGGACCGAATACCTCATCGAGCCGGACTCCGACCAGCCGATGCGTCGCCGGTGGCCGTTCGACTGACCGGGTGCGCTGGCGGAATGGACCGGACTCGCAGCGCGGGCCAGGGCAATGCGTGCGATCAGGACGCGTAAGCCGAAGAGGGCGCGTAAGTCGAAGGGGGACTACCGGAGATCGAGCGCGCGGACCCAGTCGCCGTGGCCGTGCGCCGTGGCGAGGGGCGTGCCGTTGACGGCGACGACGAAGATGCCCTTGTGGCGCCGGATCGACTCCGGGACCTGCTCGGCGATGTCGGGCAGGAGAGTCACCCCTTCGACGGAGACCCACACGCAGTCGAGCGCCGCGACCCGGTCGACGAACTCGGCGCGGGCCGGTGGTTCGAGGTAGCCGAGCACCGCGGTGTGGAACACCACCGGCGTGGACCCCGCGGGACAGGCGGCCACGGAGTCCTCCAGCTTCTCGACCAGGTCGCCGGCGATGACCTGCGGCGGATCGGCGGCGGCGATGTCGAGCGCGGCGTCCAGGCGGGGCACTCGCTCGGCCTGCTGACCGGGCCAGATCAGGCTGCGCAGCCAGGCCCGCGAGTCTGCGTGGGCGGGGTCGATCGGGGACAGGTCCACCCCGCCGCGGTGGACGACGTCGGGCAGGGATTTCGGGCGGGGGACGCCGTCGCGCAGGGCGCAGTCGAGGACCGGGATGGCGGCGGCGGAGGCGGCCGTATCCGATCCCGCCGGTCGTAGCTCGTGGGTGGAGCCGCCGTCGAGCGCGTACCTGTAGGCGTACCGGTCCGGGTAGAGGCACAGACCGGCGGAGGCTCCCATCTCCACCAGTGAGAGCGGGCCCGGGAGGAGGGAGAGGAGCGGCAGGAGGACCGCGCACCGCTTGGCCTCGTTGGTCTGGGTGGAGTGGGTGAGTGCGATCTGCTCGATCTGCGTCCAGTGGGCGTGGACGAACTCCCGGAACGCCGGGTAGTCCTCGGTCTCGGGCGCGCCGGCGTGCCGGGCGGAGGCGAAGACCAGTGCGGGCTGTCGCTTGATCCGGGGCAGGCTCCCGATGAGCTCGCACGTCTCCGGGTCCTCGGCGATGCCCCGGGCCCACGCCAGGTAGACGGGGGTGCGGCCGCGGACCTCGAACTCGGCGAACTCGGCGTAGCGGGTGGGAACATCGTCGACGTGCGCGGAGTCCATGCGGCCAGCGTGGCACACCGGTCGCCCCGGATCACTCGCATCGGATCACGCAGGACCACGCGCACTGGATCACGCGAAACCAGAAGGCGGCGCGCGGGTGGGCCGGATGCGGTGGCGCGTGGGCCGGGGACCGAGTATATTGGTGATGCATCAACCACTGGCCGCGACGACGACCGCAGGAGACCCCATGGCAGACGACACCGAGTTCATCGCAGCCAAGAACGCCTCGGAGGACGGTGAGTTCGTCCGCGACGCCACCTACATCAACGACCGGGTCGTGGCGGATCTCCAGGCGGGATCGGACCCGGTGGGGGAGAGGATCGGGGAGATGCGGTGGCCCGTCGAGGCCGGCCGGTACCGCCTCATGGCGGCCCGCGCGTGCCCTTGGGCCAGCCGTTCGATCATCGTCCGCCGTCTGATGGGGCTGGAGGGCGTCATCTCGATGGGGCTGGCCGGCCCGACCCACGACGTCAACTCCTGGGTCTTCGACCTCGACCCGGACGGCAGAGACCCGGTCACGGGCATGCACCGTCTCCAGGAGGCCTACTTCAACCGGATCCCCGATTATCCGCGCGGCATCACGGTCCCGGCCCTCGTCGACCTGCCCACCCGGTCGGTCGTGACCAACGCGTACCAGAAGCTCAACTTCGATCTGCTCTCGGAATGGTCGGCCTTCCACCGCGACGGTGCGCCGGACCTGTACCCGACCGAGCACCGCGACGAGATCGTTGAGTTGGACTCGTGGATCTACCCGACCGTCAACAACGGCGTGTACCGCAGCGGGTTCGCGGCCGAGCAGGGCGCCTACGAGCAGGCCTACGACGAGCTCTGGGCCTCTTTGGACAGGCTCGAGGAGCGGTTGGCCTCCCGTCGCTATCTCGCCGGGGACACGATCACCGTCGCGGACATCCGGCTGTTCACCACTCTGGTGCGCTTCGACGCGGTCTACCACGGGCACTTCAAGGCCAACCGCAACAAGATCACCGAGATGCCGGCGCTGTGGGGCTACCTGCGCGACCTGTTCCAGACGCCCGGTTTCGGTGACACCTGCGACTTCCCGCAGATCAAGGAGCACTACTACAACGTCCACCGCGACGTGAACCCCACCGGCATCGTGCCCAAGGGGCCGGATCTGGCGAGCCTCCTCTCCCCGCATCACCGCGAGGAGCTGGGTGGCCGCCCGTTCGGTGACGGCACCGCCCCGGGGCCGATCGAGGACCCGACCGAACGAGTCCCCGAGGGGCACGGAGCGGGCTAGTCCGGGCCCGTGGGCCTAGACTGGCTCGTTGTGAACCCGGCCCCGTCCGAACTAGGTCGTTATCGACGAAGCGCCCGACAGTTCCTCATGTTCGGGATCGTGGGCGGGTCCGGGATGGTCGTCAACATGATCGTCACGGTCCTGATGAACAGGGCCAACGGCGGGACCCAGAACGCCCAGGACATCCTGTTCCCGTTCTCGGGTACGGAGTACAACTTCCGCTTCACGACCCTGGTGTGGATCGTGGCGTTCCTGGTGGCCAATGTCTACAACTTCATGCTCAACCGGCACTGGACGTTCGGTAAGGGACACAAGGCCCCGGTCATGCAGGAGTTCTGGCCGTTCCTGCTGGTGGGATCGGTGGCCGCGGCCGCGGGGATCTTCATCAAGCTGGCCTTCACCAACCCCACCTCTCCGCTCTACCTGCCCGAACCGTGGTTCCACGAGGACGCGGGCATCCACTCCAGGGAGTACTGGAGCCAGCTGTTGACGATCCTCATCACGATGCCGATCAACTTCGTCGTCAACAAGCTCTGGACGTTCCGCTCCGTCCGTCGCCGTCACCACGCCCGCTCCACCGCGGACGCGGTGGTCTAGGGGTCCGGTCGTGGAGTCCTCGACGCTGCTGCTGTGGTTCGACCTCGTGGGGGTGTTCTTCTTCGCCCTGTCCGGCAATCTGCTGGCGGCGCGCAAGAACATCGACATCACCGGCGGTCTGGTCCTGGGGCTACTGGCCGGTCTCGGCGGCGGCATCCTGCGCGACGTGATGCTGGGGGTCACGCCGCTCGCGTTCGCACAGCCGGTCCTGTTGGTGCCGCCGTTCGTCGCGGCCGCGGTGGTGTACCTGTTGGGCGCGCACCTGCACCGCGTCCGGACGCTGATCATCGTCTTCGACGCGGCCGGCCTCGGGCTGTTCTGTACCTTCGGCACCGCGCGGGCGCTGGACCACGGCATGCCGGTCGCCTCGGCGCTCCTGCTCGGCGTGATCACCGCGGTCGGCGGCGGACTCATGCGCGACGTGGTGGCCAACGAGATCCCCGCCGTGTTCAACGGTTCCGACCTGTACGTCATCCCCGCCGCCACCGGCGCGGCGCTCACCGCCCTGGCCGTCTCGACCGGCACGTGGGGCCCGGTCGCCGCGGCGGTGTTGTCCGCATTCGCGTTCACGTTCCGGATGGTGGCGTGGCGTCTCCAGTGGCGCGTCCCGGCGCCGATGCGAGGGTGGAGCATGCGGGGGATCGACACCCGCCTGCGGCGCGACCGTTCGGTGTTCGGCCGTCCCGGCCGGATGAAGGGTGACGACGACGAGTCCCGCCGCGACCGCGACGTCGACGACTACCGGGATCGCCCACCGAGCCCTCGCCGGTAGTGTGTGCCGTCGTGCAGTATTACCTCAGCCTCCTGGGATTCGCGGCAGTCGACTCGGTCAACCTCCTGGCCTTCGCCGTGATCGCCGGGCTCTGGCTCACGGCCGCCGGCCGAGGGGGAGGCTTCGCCTCGCGCGCCGCCCGCTTCACCGGAGGGGCGTTCTGCGGCATCGTCCTGCTCTCGCTGGTGTCGGTGTGGGTGATCGGCAACAACCAGGAGTTCGTGCGCAGCCTGTTCTACAACTTCTGGGCGATGGGCGTCCTGGGCGTGATCGGTCTGGTGATCACCGTGCTGGGACTGCGCAGACCCGCGGAGGCCAAGGAGGACAACGTCGAGGCCCCGCTGACCCAGACCGTGCTGCAGAGGTTCGGCATCATGGTCACCGGCGTCTCGCTGGGCGTCATCCAGTCGGCGACCTCGGCGCCGTTCGCCGCGGGCATGGTCCTCATCTCGTTCGCCGAGACGCCGTGGTGGTCCAAACTGCTGCAGATCTTGTTCTTCGCGATCATCGCGATTCTGCCGAGTACGGGGTTGATCATCGCGCTGTCGCGGGTCGACTCGTCCGGTGTCGCCGCGGCGACCCGCAGGATCGACACGTTCCTCGTCTACGGCCGCGTGGCCGGTCGGCTGCTCACGCTCGTGGTGGGTGTGGCGCTCGTGCTCCTGGCGGCGGTGCGCCTCGTGCAACTCAGCGGACTCCTCTCCTAGTCGGATCTCGGCAGAGTCGGCTCCAGGCAGCGTCGGCTCTGTGTCGGAGCCGGATCCTAGGGTG
Organism: Dietzia sp. SLG310A2-38A2; assembly: GCF_014145095.1. Taxonomy (GTDB): domain Bacteria; phylum Actinomycetota; class Actinomycetes; order Mycobacteriales; family Mycobacteriaceae; genus Dietzia. The sequence goes on from NZ_JAALDX010000131.1 coordinate 15,037, forward strand.
GCGGCGATCACCGTGGAGGGTGGTCCACGAACCTGCAGGGGGAGACATGGCGGAACACCAGGCGGATCAGGCCGGCAGAGCGGTGCTGTGCGAGGACGGTCTGATGCGGCCGCCCTGGGCGGCGCGGGATCCGCTGTTGCGGGAGTACTACGACACCGAATGGGGGATGCCGGTCCACGACGAGGCCGGTCTCTACGAGCGGCTCGTCCTGGAGGGTTTCCAGTCCGGCCTGAGCTGGTTGACGATCCTGCGCAAGCGCCCGGCGTTCCGGGAGGCGTTCGCCGGGTTCTCCCCCGACGCGGTCGCGGACTTCGGAGAGCCCGACGTCGCCCGGCTCATGGCGGACGCCCGGATCGTGCGCAACCGACGGAAGATCGACGCGGCCGTGGGCAATGCCCGCGGCGTGATCGCACTACGGGCCGAGGGCGGTCTCGGGGAGTTGATCTGGTCGTACCGGCCGGAGAGCACCCCGGAGCCACTGACCATGGCCGAGGTGCCCAGCCGGTCCCCGGAGTCGGAGGCGCTGGCCAGGGAGCTCAAGCGGCGAGGCTTCAGCTTCGTCGGGCCGGTGACTGTGTTCGCACTGATGGAGGCGATCGGGGTGGTCGACACCCACCTGGTGGAGTCGCATCGGCGCGGCACCTCCGGTATCTGGTCCCGCGAGGGGAGCGCCTTGACCGCGCCCGCGGGCCGGGGTCAGCCCGGTGGTCCGGGCTGACCGGGATGACCGGTCTGACCGGGCTGACCGGGCAGGGCGGCAGGACCGGGCAGGGCGGGCAGGTCGGCGCGGG
>NZ_JAALDX010000013.1 GCF_014145095.1 Dietzia sp. SLG310A2-38A2
GAGGACGGGTGGGGGTCGGCACGGCCGGCGTGAGACACACCTGCGGCGGGTTGCCCGGGCTGGGTGGACCGTGCCTGCCGGCCGAGCGCCGCCAGCCCGCTCCGGACCTCCGCCATCTCGGCGGTGATCCGCCCGAGTCTGGCGTCGAGGTCGGCGAGCGTGCGCTGGATGTGGTCGGGCTGTTCCGGGTTCACCTCTGAATACTCTCCCGCCCGGGCCGCCCCGTCCACAGGCTCCCTGCCGAGTTCTACGGGCGTTGCCGCTGTGCCTGCGCGCCGGCCCGGGACCGCAGCACCAGGATCACGCCGACCGCGCTGACCGCCATACCGACCACCGCGAGGACAGTGATCGGCACCCCGAACATCAGCCACACCCAGACCATGGTGGTGGGCGGGGTCAGATAGAGCAGGACGCTGGCGACCGTGGCGCCCCGGGTGCGGGTGACGAACACGTAGAGGACGTACCCGCAGAGCGTGGACAGGAACACCAGCCACGCCACCGCCACCCAGAACTCGGGCTCGGCCGGCACCGCGCCCTGTCCGGCCAGCAACATCGCGGCGACCAGGGCCACCGCCGCGACGACCGACTGCATGGTGATGGACTGGAGCAGGGTCTCGGTCGGCCTGAGTCGCTGGGTGAGGACCGTCCCCGTGGCCAGGCTCAGCATCCCGGCCACCGGGAACAGATACGCCCACCACGGGGCGCTACCGGCGCCCAGGCCGCCCGAGACCACCACCACCACGCCGGCCATCCCGAGCAACATGCCGATCCACATGACCGGTGTGGTCCGTTCCCCGAGGAACCTGCCCGCGACCGTCGCCACGAGCAGCGGCTGCAACGCCGCGATCAGCGCCGCCGTCCCGCCGTCGACGCCGCGGGCGACACCCTCGAAGATCATGAACAGGAACACGGCCTGACTGAACAGACCCAACACCGCCTGCCGCGCCCACGCCCTCCGGTCGGTCAACCGCACCCCGAGTACCAGGCAGACCGAGAGCAGCAGCACTCCGAGTATCGAGAACCGCCAACCGAGCAGCTGCAGCGAGGTGCCACCGGATCGGGTCCCGAGCTCCGCGCCGACGTAGCCCGAACTCCACATGATCACCAGGGCCACCGACGCCAGATGGCCGGCGTTGCGGCGGAGCGCATCTCGAGCAGGCTGGGACATCGGCACAGCCTACGAAGCGGCCGGTCTCGTCGTCGTCGTACCGTCCGCCCCACCCCCGGCCCCCAGCGCACGACATCGGCCGCCGCGGTGGGGACAACGGCGGGCGGTCATCCCTCCACGTCGACGATGACCGTTCCGGCCTCGAGCCGGGTGTCGGTGGGCCCGGAGACCGTCCGATCGTCGTAGTCGATCTCCAGCGCCTGGACCGAGCCGAAGAGCCCTCCCGGGGACTGCGACACCTGCCATCCCAGGGCTCCGGCCCCCTGCGCCGCCGGAGAGCCCACCAACGCCGGCTCCACGACCAGGGTCTGCGAGACGGAATCGAACCGGAATCGGGGAGCCGCCACCGCCTCCTCCAGCGGTTGGCCGAGAAGTGCCCACCGCGTGAGGGTGTTCGCGAGGATGCTGAGGATGTTCGCCCCTCCCGGGGTGCCGATCCCCAGAACGGGCCGCCCCTCGCGGTCCAGGACCATCGTCGGGTTCGACCACGTCACCGAACGCCTGCCCGGCTCGGGCTGATTCCTGGGGGAGTCCACCGTGTCGAACCGGCTGAGCTGATCGTTGAGGAAGAACCCGGCGATCTCGGTCCCCGACCCCCAGAACTGGGTGAGCGTATTGGTCATCGACACCACCGTGCCGTGCCTGTCTACGACGGTGAGGTGCGTCGTGTTCCCGGGGGTGTCCAGGTTCTCGCCCACCGGGGCAGGCGCATCCCGGGTCGGCCTGTCTCCGGTCGGTCTGTCCCCGGTCGGTCTGTCCCCGGTCGGCGCAGAGGGCGCGGTGCCGCCCACGAGCCGTGCGTTCCGGACCGGGTCGACCAGCTGCTCGACGGGCACCTCGGTGAAGGCGGGGTCCCCCAGGTCAGTGCGGACGGTCTGCTCGGCCAGGACCCATGCCTCGGAGATCAGGCGGACGTACTCGGTCGATTCCGGGTCCACTCCGGCGATCCCCTGGCTCTCGAGCACCTGCAGCATCTGGATGAGCGCGGCCCCCGGAAGGGCCGGCGCCCCCGAGACCACGTCGTAGTTCCCCACCGGGCCCTGCGGTGGCTCGCTGCGCTGGACCTCGTACTGCTCCAACGAGGTGTGATCGATCCCGTCGACCGTGGCGAGGCGTTCCGCGATCTCGCCGCTGTAGAAACTCGCCGGCCCCTCGGTCTGGAGGGTCCGGAGAGTGGCACCGAGTTCACCCTGGACCAGCGTGTCGCCGACCTGGAGAGGCGCTCCGCCCGGCGAGAACTGCTCGAGACCAGCGATCGCGCCCGAGCCGCCGACGGCGATCCTCGCGATGAGCGAGGCGGTGGCCGGCACCCCTCCCTCCGCCATCCGCGCGGCGGGCTCCACCAGTTCGGCCCACTCGAGGCTTCCGTGCCGGGCGTGGAGTTCCGCCATGCCGGCGACGAATCCAGGGATGCCCGTGTTGGACGGCGGGATGATCCCGTCCACGGCGACGACCTCCCGGTAGTCGAACGCCTCCGGTGCCCCGTCCCGGGTCGCGACCAGTGCCGAGCCACCGCCTCCCACCCCCGAGGCGTAGGGCTCCACCACCGAGACCGCGAGCGCGGCGGCGATCGCCGCATCCACCGCTGTCCCGCCGGCGAGGAGCATCTCCGCCCCCGCCTCGGCGGCGAGCGGATGCCCGGCGTTCACGCCCTGCTGGTCCAGCACGTCGGTCGGGACCGGGTCGTCCCCGGC
>NZ_JAALDX010000132.1 GCF_014145095.1 Dietzia sp. SLG310A2-38A2
CTCGGCCCTCGACGCCGCCCGCGCCGCGGTGCAGTTGGCCGGGACCGACCTCGCGCCCGACTCCCCCACCGTCGTGAGCGGGTACTCCCAGGGCGGAGGCGCAGCCGCAGCCGCCGCCGAGATGCAGCCGCAGTACGCACCAGATCTCAACCTGGTGGGCATCGCGGCCGGCGCCCCGCCGTCGGACATGCTCGGTACCCTCGATCGCGTCGACGGCGGCGTGCTCACCGGGGCCGTCGGATACGCCATCAACGGGATCCTGCAGGTGCACCCCGAGCTGCGTCCGGCGTTCGACCGCCAGCTCAACGACGAGGGTCGGCGCATGCTCGAGGTGACCTCGACCCAGTGTGTCGCCGAGACCGCGTTCGCCTACGGCCTGCGTCGCACCAGCGAGTTCACCGCGCACGGCAACTCGCTCGCCGACGCGGCCCGGTCCGAGCCCGAGATCCTCCGGGTCCTGGAGAGCTACAACCTCGGCACAGTGGCCCCCACGGTCCCCGCGCTGGTCCTGATCGGCCGGAACGACGACGTGGTCCCCCACGACACCGCGGTCGACCTGGTCCGCGACTGGTGCGCCCAGGGCGCCACGGTCGAGCTACGCACCGCGGAGCTACCGGCGCTGGCGCCGGGGCTGGTGATCGACCACGCCCTGCCGATGCTGGCCGAGCACTCCACCAACGCCCGCTACCTCATGGACCGCGTGCACGGGCTGCCGGCCCCGAACTCCTGCGGCACCATCTGACACCGGACGACGGAGGGGCCCGCCGGGTGGCGGGCCCCTCCGTCGTCCGTCAGGGCACGTTGTGGTGGAAGGCCTGCTCCTGCGCGAGGCGGTCGATCCGCCAACCCTCTGCGGTCCGGACGAACCCGAGCACGTACCAGAGCCCGTAGAAGAACACCTGCTGGTCCTTCTCCTCCACCGGCCCCAGGGCCATCGGGTTGAAGCACATGCAGCGTCCGGTCGCGGTGTCGCCGTCCAGGGTCACCGCGAGATTGCCCATGAGGTGCTGGGTGGACGCGAAGATCGGCAACATCTCCGCCAGCCACGCGCGCACCGCCGGATAGTGGTCCGCGGGGCCGCCCGAGGCCTCGTAGCTCACGCGGGCGTCCGGGGTGAACACCCTGTCCAGTCCGTCGAAGTCACGGGCGTCGATACAGGTCGCGTACCTGGTCACCAGGTCCTGTAGGTCCCAGCGATCGGACAGCTCGACCAGTGTTCGACTCATGCCCACTAGGCTAACGTGGCCCACATGCAGTTCGAGCAGGAATCCCGCGCCCGCCAGGCGATAGAGCAGCTCAAATACCGGTACTGGCGGGCCTGCGACGCCAAGGACCCGGAGGGGTTCCGGTCGTGCTTCGTCGCCGAGGGCGGCCTCCTGGACTTCGGCCCGCTGGGCCGCACCGACCCGGACACGATGGTCGGGATCTTCCGTCAGATCGCACTGGCCACCGCCTCCGACGGCGGCCCCCGCATCCTCGACATGCACCACGGCCTCATGCCCTCCATTTCTGTCGAGGACCCGGCCGACGGAGGCGCACCGCGGCGGGCCACCGGCACCTGGACGCTGCAGTTCCGTCAGGTGGATCGGGAGAACGGCACCGAGACCCTCTCCACGGGCGAGTACTCGGATGTCTACGTGCTGGAGAGCGGCCGCTGGGTGATGGCCGAGTGCCTCTTCTCCCCGGGGTGGTCGATCACGCGCTCTCTCGACAGCGCGACCGTGACCTTTCCCGAGGTCCACGCCGTCCGCTCCGACGAGACGGCTGCCGCGACCGCCGGGGCCGACTCGTGACCGCGCGCGTCGCCCTGGTCACCGGCGGCAGCCGCGGTGTGGGCAAGGGAGTGGCCACCGCTCTCGCCGACGCCGGCTGGACCGTGTACGTCACAGGACGCTCGGCCGAGCGATTGCAGGCCACGGTGGACGCCGCGTCCAGCGCCTCCGGCCGGGTGCTCCCCCTCGAGTGCGACCACGGCCGGGACGAGGAGATCGTCGCCGTCGTCGCCCGCATCGTCGCCGACACCGGGCGCCTGGACCTGCTGGTCAACAACGTGTGGACCAATCCCAAGGGCTTCATGGGCTTCACCGGCAAGTTCTGGGAGCGGCCCGCCGGGGACTGGGACGCGCTCATGGGGATCGGGCTGCGCGCGCACTACGTCGCCAGCTGCGAGGCCGCCAAGGTGATGGTCGCGCAGGGCTCTGGTCTGATGGTCAACATCTCGTCCTTCGGGTCGCGCTCGCCGTTCCACACCGTGCTCTACGGGATGAGCAAGACCGCCCTGGACAAGATGGCCTCGGGCATGGCCCACGAGCTCGCCGGGACCGGCGTGTCCACCCTGTCGCTGTGGCTCGGGCTCATCCGCACCGACCTCATCCTGTCGCTGGGGATGGACGACTTCAACGGCTTCCCCCTGGCCCGGGCCGAGGACCCGACCTTCGTCGGCCGCGTGATCGCGGCCCTGGCCGACGATCCGTCGCTACCGACGCTGAGCGGGTCCACGGTGATCACCGCCGAGTACGGCCGCGAGCACGGGGTGACGAACGACGACGGCGAGGTGCCGCTGTCACACCGGGGCGCCTTCGGCGGTGGTCCGCTCTTCCCACCTGTGACGGACGAACAGCTGGGGATCGCGACGGTCGACGAGGTGGCCGAGGCCGGCGGACACAACGGATTCGTGGGGCGTTGACGGTGTCTCCGCAGGGGATCGGGGAGTTCGACGACCCGCTGGAGCGCCTCGAGCGCAACGAGCGTCAGGCCAGCCAGGCCATCCGCTACGTCCTGCTCTCCGCCTCGGCCGTCGTCATCTTCGCGGTCGCGCTCGTCGCGATAGGCGGCGGCATCGGCGAGGAGTGCACGGAGCCCGGCGGCACGTGCCTGACCGCGGACCGGGTCGAGGTGGTGCTGCTGCCGTTGCTGCTCTCAGTGGTCCTGTCCGTGACCGCGGGCATCAAGACGTACCGGCGGTGGAAGCAGCACATCAGGTGGCGGCCGTGGCTGTTCGCCAGCTACGCCATGTGGATGATCACCACCACCTACCTGATCGGCTCGTCCTCGGCGGTGTTCGTGCAGGTGGGCTGACCCCTCACCCGAACGACCCTCCTCCTGCCGCCCCACGCTCCTACCGCCTCACACCCCTACCCCGACTTACGCGTCCTCTTCGCTCGCAGCCCGAGCTATGCGTCCTCTTCGCCGGCGGCCCGGCCGGTTGCGCGCCCGCACCGGACCATTCCGGGCGCGCAAGCCTGAGAGGCGCGCAAGTCTGAGAGGGAGGGAGGAGCCGCAGTCACCGGTCACGGCACGATGTTGACCATCTTCCCCGGCACCACGATGACCTTCTTCGGGGTCGCGCCGGCGAGGTTGGCCTGCACCTTCTCGTCGGCCAGGGCCGCGGCCTCGACCTCGGCCGGCGAGGCGTCCGCCGGGACGGTGATGCGCGAGCGCACCTTGCCCTTGATCTGCACCGGGTACTCCACCGAGTCCTCGACCAGGTAGGACTCGTCGTGCTCGGGGAACGGGCCGTGGGCCAGCGATCCCGTGTGCCCCAGCCGCGTCCACAGCTCCTCGGCCAGGTGCGGGGCGACGGGAGCCACCATGAGCACCAACGGTTCGACGACCGAACGCGGCGCTCCCGGCCCCTCGGTCGGGTAGGCCTTGGTGAGGTGGTTGACGTACTCGATCAGCTTGGCGATCGCGGTGTTGTCCCGCAGCCCCGCGTAGTCGTCGCGAACCCCGGCGATGGCCTTGTGCAGCGCCTTGAGCACGTCCTGCGGCGGCGCTTCGTCGGTCACCCGGGCCTGTCCGGTGGACTCTTCGATCACCACGCGCCACAGCCGCTGCAGGAAGCGGTGCGCCCCCACGACGTCCTTGGTGGCCCAGGGCCGTGAGGTGTCCAGCGGCCCCATGGACATCTCGTACACGCGAAGTGTGTCGGCGCCGTACTCGTCGCAGATCTCGTCGGGCGAGACGGAGTTCTTGAGCGACTTGCCCATCTTCCCGTACTCCTGAAACACCTCGGGAGCGTCGGGGGAACCGTCCAGGTAGAACTTCCCGTCCCGCTCCTCTACATCTGCAGCAGGCACGTACACGCCGCGGGAGTCGGTGTACGCGAACGCCTGGATATAGCCCTGGTTGAACAGCCTGCGGTAGGGCTCCTCACTGGTCACGTGGCCGAGGTCAAACAGGACCTTGTGCCAGAACCGCGAGTAGAGCAGGTGCAGCACGGCATGCTCGACTCCACCGACGTAGAGGTCCACTCCCCCGGGGTCGCCCTCGCCGTGGATCTCGGGCCGCGGCCCGGTCCAGTAGCGCTCGTTCTCCAACGCGCACATCTCGTCGGAGTTCGTGGGGTCGATATAGCGCAGCTGGTACCAGCTGGAGCCGGCCCAGTTGGGCATCACGTTGGCATCGCGGGTGTAGGTCTGCACGCCGTCGCCGAGATCCAGCTCGACGGTCATCCACTCGGTGGCCTTGGCCAGCGGCGGGGAGGGCATCGAGTCGGCGTCGTCGGGGTCGAACGAGACGGGCTTGTAGTCCTCGACCTCGGGCAACTCGACGGGCAGCATCTCGTCGGGCAGCGCGTGCGGGACGCCGTCGGCGTCGTAGACCACGGGGAACGGCTCGCCCCAGTAGCGCTGGCGGGCGAAGAGCCAGTCGCGCAGCTTGTACTGGACGGTCCCCTCGCCGGTGCCCTCACCCTCCAGCCAGGCGATGGTGGCGGCCTTGGCCTCGTCGACGTCCATGCCGTCGAGCGACAGCCCGCGCGCGTTGGTCGAGTTCACGGCCACACCGTCGCCCGCGTACGCCTCGGCCCGCACGTCCAACTCGCGCCCGTCGGCCGGGGCGACCACCTGCGCGATTGGCAGACCGAAGGCCGTGGCGAACTCGTGGTCGCGGGAGTCGTGGGCCGGCACGGCCATGATCGCTCCCGTGCCGTAGCCCATCAGCACGTAGTCGGCCACGAACACCGGCACCTGCTCGCCGTTGACCGGGTTGACGGCGTAGGCACCGGTGAAGACGCCGGTCTTGTCCTTGTTCTCCTGGCGCTCCAGATCGGACTTGGTGGCGGCCCGGCGGCGGTACTCCCGAACGGCCTCGGCCGGCGAGGAGTGTCCGCCGGTCCAGCGCTCGTCCAGCTGGCCGGCAGCGCCGCCCACACTGTCCACCCCGCCGGGAGCGTCGCCCGCCTCAGGCCAGAACGGCCCGGCCAGCTCGTCGACCAGCGGATGCTCGGGCGAGAGCACCATGTAGGTGGCGCCGAACAAGGTGTCGGGGCGGGTGGTGAACACCTCGATGGACCGGTCTGCGACCGCGAAGCGCACGCGGGCGCCCTGCGAGCGTCCGATCCAGTTGCGCTGCATGGACTTGACCTTGTCGGTCCAGTCCAGCCGGTCCAGGTCGTCGACCAACCGGTCCGCGTACGAGGTGATCCGCATCATCCACTGGGAGAGGTTCTTGCGGAACACGGGGAAGTTGCCGCGCTCGGAGCGGCCCTCGGCGGTGACCTCCTCGTTGGCCAGCACGGTGCCCAACCCGGGGCACCAGTTGACCTGAGAGTCGGACAGGTACACCAGCCGGTGCGAGTCGAGGACCTTCTCCTGCTCGGCCGCGGTCAGGTCGGACCACTCCCGTCCGGCGAACCCGGCCGGCAGCGGGCGGGCACCGGCGACGAACTGCTCGCGCAACTCGGAGATGGGCCGGGCGCGGCCGGTGCGGGTCGCGTGCTCGCCGCCGTCGGTCGTGCGGGCGGCCGCGTCCGGGTCGTACCAGGCCCCGTGGATCTGTAGGAAGATCCACTGCGTCCAGCGATAGAACTCGGTGTCGGTGGTGGCCACCACGCGCCTGCGGTCGTGCCCCAGTCCCAGGCGCCCGAGCTGGCGCTCCATGTTGACGATGTTGGCCTCGGTGGTGACCCGCGGGTGCTGGCCCGTCTGGACGGCGTACTGCTCGGCGGGCAGACCGAACGCGTCGTAACCCAGGGTGTGCAGGACATTGGCGCCGAGCATGCGGTGGTAGCGGGCGAAGACATCGGTGGCGATGTACCCCAGCGGGTGACCCACGTGCAGGCCGGCGCCGGAGGGATAGGGAAACATGTCCTGCACGAAGAGCTTGTCGGTGGGCAGCGTCTGTCCTTCCGCCGCGGCGAGCGCCCCGACGGGGTTGGGGGCCTCGAACGTCCCACGCTCGGACCACTCACGCTGCCAACGGGACTCGATCCGGCCGGCGAGCTCGGCGCCGTAGCGGTGGGCGGGCCCCGCCTGCTCGGTCTGCGCCCCGGTGACGGACTGATCTGCGGTCACGGTCTCGTCGCTGCTGCTCACGATTGTCTGCTCTCCCTGATCCTCGCCGGTGCCCACACGCAGGCGGGCTCAAGCCTAAACCCTGGAGTGGGTCGGGCCACGTCAGCGTGTGAGCACGGCCCCTCGGGACCCGAGGCGCCCCGCCGAGGACCGGGCCGCCTCCCCCGTCGACCGGGCCGCCTCCCCCGTCGAGAAGAGCGTCCCGAACACGTTTCGCGAGGGCGGTTTCATACG
>NZ_JAALDX010000133.1 GCF_014145095.1 Dietzia sp. SLG310A2-38A2
TCGCCACCGCCGCAGGCGGCCAGCATGCCGCCCACCACGACGAGCGCGGCGCCGAGAGCCGCTGCCCTGGCCGTCACGAGATCTCCGCCCGGCCGCCGGTCACCGTGATCCGGCCGCCCTCGAACTCCATGACCTGACCGTCCCGGGTGGTGCGCAACTCGCTCGTGGGATAGCCGAGCCGGCCGCGTTCGTAGTCGACCGTGCCCCAGGCCTCGAACACCGGACCGCGGGGGACGGCGTGCGCACCGGTGCGCGGCGACCAGTAGATCGCCCCGCCCTGGAAGCGACTGAAGGCGCCGCCGCGGGTGGTCAGGGAGATCTCGTCGGTGGTGGGGTACCCGAGTTCCGAGTTCTCCGCGCCGGCCTCCCGGTAGGTGCTCAGGATGGCTCCCTCGACGACCCTGGGGCCCGTGGCGGAGGACCAGTAGACGGTGCCGCCCTGGAAACCCTGGACCACGCCGGGCTTGTTCGGGTTGGTGATCTCGTCGGTGGTCGGGTAGCCCAGGTCGCCGCGCTCGGCGCCGCGGTCCTGCCACATCGACCGGATCGCCCCGCGGATCGCGTGCGCCCCGGTGGTCGGCGACCAGTAGATGACCCCGTTCTGGAACTGGGTGAACCGGCCCCTGCCATCGGGAGTGGTGGTCTCGCCCGAGGTGGGCAGCCCCAGCGGGCCGTCGGGTCCGCCCTCGGCCTGGTAGGCGGCGCCGATGGCCCCGAGGACCGAGTGCGCGCCCGTCTGCTGCGACCAGAAGACGCGGCCGAAGCGGAAGTCGGTGGCCTTGCCGCCCTTAACGTCGTACTCGCCCGTCAGGCAGGGGCCCAGGCCGGGCTGACGTTCGGCGACCCGGGCGATCTCCCCCTGTGCCGCGCACGGGGGCTCGACGTTCTCGATCCCGACGGCGCCCGCGAACTGGGGCCACGCCTGCATCATCTCGAACTGCCAGTACGGCCACGTGTGGGTGCCCGAGGGCCGGAAGTTCGCCGTCACCTCGACGCCGGCCCCCCGGGCCTTGTTGACAAAGGTCTGGGTGGTCATCCGCGACAGCAGTTCGAGCCCGTAGCCCGGGAAGTTGGTGGGGATGTCCGGCAGGCCCGACGGCTGATCCCACGGCCCGGTGTTCCCGCTGCCCGCGGACACGTAGACGCTCTGGCCGCGGAGCTTGTCCGCGTGGAGCTTGGGGTCCTGCTCCTGCCACCGGGCCGAGCCGAGGGGTCCCCACATGCGCTCCGCCTGGTACCCGCCGGCGTCCTGCATGGCCACCTTGATGGCCTCGGGCATGCCGAAGCTCGTGGTGTCGAGGAAGCCCGAGAAGCTCGCCGCGAACTGGAAGTAGTCCGGGTATCGCTGCGAGAGCATCATGGCGGCAGTGCCGCCCATCGACAGTCCGGCCACGCCGTGCTTGTCGTTCACCCGCCAGTCGCGGGCCAGTAGCGGCGGCAGCTCCTCCATGAGGAACGTCTCCCACTGGTAGGCCGAGCCGTTGGCGTCCGCGACCCAGTCCGTATAGAAACTCGACTCACCGCCGACGGGGAGCACGACGATCGCGTTCTTGGCGTCGAAGAACTGGGAGATCTTGGTCTCGAGGGTCCATCCGCTGGCGTCGTTGCGCGCCCGCAGCCCGTCGAGCAGGAGCAGCGAGGGGTACGTGCGCTCCGGCTCGGCGTTCCACCGGGCCGGGAGCATGAGCTGCACCTGGATCGCCTGCTCCATGGCCGGGGACTGCACCCACAGCGCCACGCGGTTGGCCGACTTCCACTCGACCTTGTCCAGGCGGACCCCCGTCGGGATGGTCGTCGGCACGTTCAGCGACGGTGAGTCCACCCGGTTCTCGGGGGTCGACCGCGCCGGGTCCTCCTGACCGGGGCCGGTCTGTGCCGGGGTGCCCTGTGCCGGGGAGCCCTCTGCCGGAGTGCCCGGTGCCGGGGAGCCCTGTGCCGGAGTCACCCGCACCGGGGTCTCCTGCGCGCCCGCAGCAGGAGGGACGATGAGCCCTGAGCCCACCATTCCCGCCACGAGCGGGGCCGCCAGGAGGGACGCCCACCGGGTGCGGGGGCTCGCGTGTGCGCTGGGGGTCGCCATGTGAGGTTCTCTTCCTTGCCGCGTCGTCGCCGAACGTCTCGGTGAACGGGCCGCGAGCGCGACCCGGACAGCTTCTGACCGGGGCCCTGGTCCGTCGTCCGCCCGCGGGCTCCCCTCCCGCGGCCGAACCCGGTGGTCACGCAAGCGACCGGGGCCCCGCACGAGAATCTACGCACGGGGCCCCGGTGTGACGGGTGAGGACTCGCTGAGAGGAGCCCGATTCGTCGGCTAACCGGTCGTGATCACCACGCGAAGGCGTTCATCACGGGCAGGATCTGCGCCGAGCGGGCGGCGATCAGGTCGTCGTTCCAGTAGCCCCACCCGTGGATGCCGGTGTTGCGGTAGTCGAACGTGGCCTGGTTGGGCCGGGCGTTGAGGGTGTTCTGGAACGCGATGGTCGATCCGCGCGACAGGCCCTCGAGGATGATGCCGTTGAAGGTGTTGAACACCGCCTGCAGGCTGGAGGGCTGGTCGTACCGGCCGGGGATGGCCGAACCCGCGGTGATGTACATCGGGATGTCGCGCAGCTTGTCCGCGTTGAGCAGCGGGTCGTTCTGGCCCCAGCGCGGGGAGCCCGGCAGGCCCCACATCGCGAACGGGTCGCACTTGCACTGGTCGAACATCGCCAGCGGGATCATGGTGTACATGCCCGGCGCGGTGGGGTTCATGTAGCCGGAGAACACCGAGACCTGCTTGAACTGGTTCCGGTGCTTGGCGGCGAGCATCGCGGCAGCGGACCCGCCCATGGACAGTCCGGCGATGGCGTTGTTGTCCGTGCGGACACCGAAGTGGGCATTCAGGTACCCGGGCAGTTCGCGGGTCAGGAACGTCTCGTACTTGTACTCGACGAGGTTGCCGCCCAGGTTGATGGGCCGATCCCAGTCGGAGTAGAAGGAGACCTGGCCGCCGACCGGCATGACCAGGGTGATGTTGTCCTGGAGGAAGATGCGCTGCGCCTGGGCGTCGCGCGTCCAGGCGTTCCAGTCGTCCCGCGCGCGCAGGCCGTCGAGGAGGTACAGGCCGGCGTTGCCGCCGAAGCGGGCGGGCTGGACCTGGACCTTGATGTGGCGGTTCATCGCCGGCGACCAGACGTCGCACAGCTGGACCCACGAGGCGACCGGATCCCAGCTACACCCGGGGCGCAGCCAGTTCCGGAAACCGACCGGGTTCTCGTTTCCGGCGGCCGGCTGGAACGTGGGGGCGGCGTTCGGCGCATCGCCCGATCCGGCCGATCCTGCTGATCCGGCGGAACCGAGGCTGGCCGACGAGCCCTGCTCGGTGGCCTGGGCGCCGACGAGGGCCGGGGCGCCGGCGACGAGGCCCGCAGCCGTCGCCAGGGCGGTGAGCCCGGCGGCGAACTTGCGCCGGAGGGTGGTCTGGGACATTCGTGGGTTCCTTTGTTCGTTCCTGGTGCCCCCAGGTCTCCCGGGGCATCGGTGACGTCCATCGGACCGGCCCCACCAGGGGAGGACCGGAACTGCGACATGGTTACTGTCGCTCATTCTGGGACAGGTGTTACAGGTCGGGAACCTGATCGATCCCCTACTGTTATCGATTCGAGACAACAGTACGGGCCACACTACCGAGTGCCCTGGTACTTCTCCACTTTCTCAGGCATGGGCAACCCGCACCTCTGCACCTCGTATGCAGGGATTCTGTTGATGCGGTACTCGGCGAATGAAAATGCGTTCACGAGGTTGGACCAGCGCTTCTCCAGCGTCAACGGGCCGGAATACGAGTCGATCAACGCCTCGGTCGCGGGACAGGTGAGCGCCACCTCGGCCTGGTTGACCCAGTTCACGTCGATCCACCGCGGGAAGTTGACCGGGTCCTCGACCACCCCGGTGCGCGCGAGTACCCAGTCGTACGGCAGGAACTTGTCGTGCCCGATACGCCCGTCCTCCATGCGGTCGGTGTGCGCGGCCAACGGTGAGGCCAGTCCCACGGTGTCGTAGACGTCCACGTCGAGCGGGAGGTTCATGCTGGTCATGCCCAGGTTGAGGAACACGACCGTCTTGAGCGGATCGTCGGGGAGCTCGAACGGCTGCAGACCGGGCATCGGGCGGTCGTAGGCCACCACGTCCCACCGGTCCTGGAAGCCCGGGACCGGGAGGAAGACCGCCCCCGTCCGGTTGGTCGAGACCTCCCTCACCAGGGCCCTCATCCGCGGGAAGTCGAGGTAGTCGTCCGCGAGCAGCGGATGCTTGTGACCGGTGCGCTGGATGTAGTACTGCCGCTCGTCGACGATCCCCGCGGCGGTGATGGACTCCGGTTCGTCGCGGAACGGGTCCTGCACCACCTCGACCGTCACCGCCCACCCGACGACGACGAGCCACGCACCGGCGACCACCGGGACCGCCAC
>NZ_JAALDX010000134.1 GCF_014145095.1 Dietzia sp. SLG310A2-38A2
CGAAGTCGACGGCGAACGAGTCGTGCAGGACCAACGCCACCCGCTCGGCGGGGGACAGCCGGTCGAGCACCAGGTGCAGCGCCGACCCCACCGACTCGGCAAGGGCCACCTCCTCGGCCGGGTCGGGATCGGTACCCGGACGATCGGGCGCGTCCCCGGGCACGGGCACCGGCACCGCGGCCTTGAGCCGGTCCAGGCACACCCTGGTGACGACGGTGGTGAGCCAGCCCTGCAGGTTGTCGACGGCGGCGGCGTCGGCCCTCGCCAGCCGCAGCCACGCCTGTTGGACCGCGTCCTCGGCCTCGGCCGGATCACCGAGGACGCGCGCGGCGATCCGTGTGAGTCTGGGTCGCTCGCGTTCGAATTCGCCGGTCAGGTCCATCGACGCCTCAGGCGACGGTCCCGCTCGTGTAGCGGTCGAGGATCCGACGCTTGACCAGTTTCCCGGTGGGGGTGCGGGGTAGCTCGTCGACGAAGTCCACCGCCCGCGGGATCTTGAAGTCCGAGATGTGGCCGCGGAGCGATCCGAGGATCTCCTCGCCCAGGTCGGGGTCGTCGGCGCGGTCGGGAGCGGGCACCACCACCGCGTGGACCTTCTCCCCCATCTCCTCGTCCGGGATGCCGATCACGGCGACGTCCTCGACCGCCGGATGCAGCGCGAGTGCGTTCTCGATCTCCTGCGGATAGATGTTCACGCCGCCGGAGATGATGGTGAACGCCTTGCGGTCGGTGAGGTACAGGAAGCGGTCGGAGTCCAGATAACCCACGTCGCCGAAGGTGGACCAGTTGGGGTGCTCGGGATGGAAGACGGACGCGGTCTTCTCCGGGTCCCCGTGATAGGTGAAGGTGCCCTCGTCCTGCTGCCAGTAGATGCTGCCGATCTCGCCGATGGGGAGCTCGCGTCCCTCCTCGTCGCAGATGTGCGCGATGCCCTTGAGCCCGTCGCGGCCGACCGATCCGGGGCGTTCGAGCGCCTCCTGGGAGTTGATGAACGTGATGCCCATGCCCTCGGTGGCCGAGTAGTACTCGTGGATCACCGGGCCCCACCACTCGATCATCCGGCGCTTGACCTCGGGCGGGCACGGCGCGGCGGCGTGGATCGCGTGGGTCATGCTGGACACGTCGTAGCGCGTCCGGGTCTCCTCCGGCAGCTTGAGCATGCGCACGAACATCGTCGGCACCCACTGCGAGTGCGTCACGCGGTACTCCTCGATGAGCCGCAGTGACTCCTCGGCGTCGAAGCGGTCCATGAGGATCACGGTCCCGCCGACGGAGTTGACCACGCCGCAGAACCGGAGCGGGGCCGCGTGGTACAGCGGCGCGGGGCACAGGTACACGCTGTCGGCGTCGAACGCGTAAAGGAAGCTGAACACCGGGGTGTAGACGTCGGGGACCTCGTCGATCTGCCCCTCCGGCGGGTCCACGCGCACGCCCTTCGGCCGGCCGGTGGTGCCGGAGGAATAGAGGAAGTCGTGGCCTCGGGGCTGGTCGGCGGGCGGATCCGTGGGCTTGTCGGCCAGCAGTTCGCGGTAGTCCGCGAACCCGTCGAGCGTCCCGCCAAAGACCACCCGGTGCTCGACGTCGGGGTGCGCGTCCGGGGACAGGTCGACGTGGTCGGCCACGGGAGCGGAGACGAAGAGCGCGCGGGCACCGCAGTCGCCGATGATGTAGGAGGACTCCTCGGCCGTCAGGTGATGGTTGATCGCGGCGATGTAGAGCCCGACCCGCAGCGCGCCCCAGTAGATCTCGACCATCTCGAGGGTGTTGTCCGAGACCACGGCGATGGTGTCGCCGGGGCGCAGCCCCCAGTCGTCGGTCAACACGTGAGCGAGCTGGGCCGACCTGGCCTCGAGCTCGGCATAGGTGATCTGCTCGCCCGTCGCGGGGCGGATCACGGCGGGCTTGTCGGGAGTGGTGGCGGCGAAGGTACCTGGGAACATGCCGCCAGGCTAGCCGCCCGACGTGACCTGGATCACGCGTTTGCCAGACACGTGTCCAACACGGTCCGTCAGGAGTACATGCGCGGGTGCAGCCGGCCGATGTACGGCAGGTCGCGGTACCTCTCGGCGAAGTCCAGGCCGTAGCCCACCACGAACTCGTTGGGGATGTCGAACCCGATCTCCAGGATGTCCAGGTCGGCCTTGACCGCGTCGGGCTTGCGCAGCAGGGTGACGATCTCCAGCGAGCGCGGATTGCGGGTCCGGAGGTTGCGCATCAGCCACGACAGGGTCAGACCCGAGTCGATGATGTCCTCGACGATGATCACGTCGCGGTCCGCGATGTCGCGGTCGAGGTCCTTGAGGATCCGGACGACGCCCGAGGAGCTGGTCGAGGAGCCGTAGGAGCTGACCGCCATGAACTCCAGCTCGGAGGGGATGGTCAGCGCCCGGGCGAAGTCGGAGACGAAGATCGCCGCACCCTTGAGGACGGCGACCAGCACGACCTCCTGCTCGGAGTCCCGGTAGCGCTCGCCGATCGTCGCGCCCATCTCGGCGATCCGGTCGCGGATCACATCGGTGTCGATGAGCACCGACTCGATCTCGTCGGCGTACTTGTCCGTGCTCATCTACGTCCCCGCTCCGCTCGCCCGGTCGATCTCCAGGACCACCATCCCATGCCGTCGCCGAGCGACCAACCTGCCCCGGCCCGCCGACACACCCGACCCGCCCGGGCCCGTGCCCCCCACCGCCAC
>NZ_JAALDX010000135.1 GCF_014145095.1 Dietzia sp. SLG310A2-38A2
TGGGCGCGGCCGTACACCGGTACTGTCAACCCCAGTCCGTCCTGACGGCGCGGCCCCAGGGCCGCCGACCCCCGACCTCGCGAAGGAGCCCTCCGCGGTGAGCGATCCCCACACCGACCACCCGGCCGACCCGGGCTCACGCCCCGCGGTGTCCGCGTCCTCCGCGGCCTCGGACGCCAGGCTGCTGGAGCAGGCGGTGTACGAGGTCAAGAAGGTCGTGGTGGGCCAGGACCGGCTCATCGAGATGATCCTGGTGGGACTGCTCTCCCGCGGCCACATCCTCCTCGAGGGCGTGCCGGGTGTCGCCAAGACCCTGACCGTGGAGACATTCGCCACCGTGGTGGGGGGCAGCTTCCGCCGCCTCCAGTTCACCCCGGACCTGGTTCCCGCGGACATCGTCGGAACGCGCATCTACCGCCAGGGTCGTGAGGAGTTCGAGGTCGAGCTCGGTCCCATCCTGGCCAACTTCGTGCTGGCCGACGAGATCAACCGCGCCCCGGCCAAGGTCCAGTCGGCACTGCTCGAGGTGATGGCGGAGGGTCACGTCTCGATCGGCGGCCAGACATTCCCGATGCCGACACCGTTCCTGGTGATGGCCACCCAGAACCCCATCGAGAGCGAGGGCGTGTACCAGCTCCCGGAGGCCCAGCGGGACCGGTTCCTCTTCAAGCTCGTCGTGGACTACCCGAGCCCCGAGGAGGAGCGGGAGATCGTCTACCGCATGGGGACGCGTCCGCCGGAGCCCTCCCGCGTCCTCGGGGTGGACGCGTTGATCCGGCTCCAGGACGCGGTGCGCGAGGTCTTCGTGCACCACGCGCTGGTCGACTACGTGGTCAGGGTCACCGTCGCCACCCGCGAACCCGAGCGGCACGGCCTCGAGGACGTGGCCAGGTGGCTCGCGTACGGCGCGTCGCCCCGAGCCACCCTGGGCGCCGTCACCGCGGCCCGGGCACTGGCACTCGTCCGGGGTCGCGACTACGTGGTACCCCAGGACGTCGTCGATGTGCTCCCCGCGGTGCTTCGTCACCGACTCGTGCTCACCTACGACGCGCTGGCGGACGAGATCACCGCGGACACCGTCGTGCGCCGCGTCCTCGAGGCCGTCCCGCTCCCACAGATCAGCGCGGTTCCCGCACAGCCCGGCCCGCCGTCCTCGCGGTGACCCGGGCAGACGAGGGAACCCGCGACGACCCGGTCGCGGCGGCGTCCCGCGCGGCCCTGACGCAGCTGGAACTCCTCGTCACCCGCCGTCTGGACGGGGTCCTCAACGGCGACCACCGGGGACTGCTGCCCGGGCCCGGGACAGAACCGGGGGAGGCGCGCGCCTACGAACCCGGTGACGACGTCCGGACCATGGACTGGTCCGTGACGGCGCGGACCACCGTGCCGCACATCCGACAGACCATCGCCGACCGGGAACTGGAGACCTGGATCGTCGTGGACATGACGCCCAGCCTCGACGTCGAGGGCCGGTACGGCAGCAAGCGCCGACTCGTGGAGGCGGCCGCGGCCACCGTCGGGTTCCTGTCCGCCGGGGGTGGCAGTCGTGTCGGCATGGTCCTCACCGGCGCCGGGCGGCCCCGGGTACTGCAGGCCGCGAGTGGGCGCGACCATGTCAGACGGCTACTCGGGGAGATCTCCCGCTCCACGGCCCAGGTCTCACCGGGTGGCACTCTCGACGACGCACTCCGGGCCGTCCGGAACGCCGCCCGGCGGCACGGACTCGTGGTGGTGGTCTCGGATTTCCTCGCCGACGTCGACTGGGAACGGTCCCTCCGCGTCCTGGGGGCCCGGCACGAGTTCCTGGCGGTGCACACCGCCGACGCCCTCGACATCGCCCTCCCCGCGGTGGGGGCCGCACTGCTCCAGGACCCGGCCACCGGGGAGGTGCTCGAACTGGACGTCGACGACGCGCTGGCGGCCGACTACCGTCGGGCCGCGGACGCCCATCGCGCGGAGGTCCACGCCGCCCTGCGCCGCTGCGGCGCCCCGGTGCTCGCGATGAGGACCGACCGGGACTGGATCAGGGACGTGATCGACTACGTCGGCGCACGGCGCCAGGGCGGCCTGCCGACCGGTGAGAATCTCGTCAGGGACCTGCCCGACGACCATCCGACACCGGGAGGGACGCCGCGATGAGCCTGTCGGAGTTCCAGCACCCGCTGTGGCTGGTCCTGCTGGTGGTGCCGGTGGCGCTCGCGATCGGATACGTGATCGCGCTGCGATCCAAGAGGCGCAGGACGGTGCGCTTCGGCAACTTCGGGGTTCTGCGGACCGTCGACCGCGGCGGTCGACGCTGGTTCACCCATGTCCCCGCCGTGGTGCTGATCCTGTCGCTGCTCGCCCTGGTGGTGGCCCTGGCCGGGCCCCAGAAGGAACAGAAGGTGCCACGGAACCGGGCGACGGTCATGCTCGTCGTCGACGTGTCCCTGTCCATGGAGTCCACGGACGTGTCTCCGTCCCGCCTGGAGGCCGCGCAGCAGGCCGCGACCACCTTCGCGGGCAACCTCACCCCGGGCGTCAACCTGGGGTTGGTCTCCTACGCGGGTACGGCCTCGATGCTCGTGGCACCCACCACCGATCGGGGGCCGGTCGTCCGCGCCGTCGAGCGTCTCCGGTTGGACGAGAGGACCGCGACCGGCGAGGCGATCTACACCGCCACCCAGGCCGTCACCACGTTCACCGAGAGCCTCGGCGGCCCCGACCAGGCGCCGCCGGCTCGCATCGTCCTGCTCTCCGACGGCAAGGAGACCGTCCCCGCCGACCCCACCGAGGAGCGTGGCGCCTTCACCGCCGCCGAACGGGCCGAGGAGGCCGGCATCCCGGTCTCGACCATCTCCTTCGGAACCCTCTACGGAACAGTCGACATCCAGGGTCGACCGCAGCCCGTCCCCGTCGACGACGCCTCTCTACGCACCATCGCCGAGATCTCGGGGGGCGACTTCTTCACCGCCTCCAGCCTCGAGGAGCTCGACTCCGTCTACCGCACCCTCGAGGAACAGATCGGGTTCGAGTGGAAGAAGGCCGACGCCTCCCGGCCCTGGCTCGTCATCGGCTCCCTGCTGGCGATGCTCGCCGCGGCCGGATCGCTGGTGGCACACCGCCGCATCCCGTGACGGGTCCGCGCACCCCCACCGGGCCACCCGCCGCTGTTCGATAGGTTGGTGCACATGGTTTCCGACAGCACGCTCACCTCCACCCCTCGAACGGTCCTGGTGACCGGGGGCAACCGCGGCATCGGACGCGCCGTGGCCGAACGACTCGCCGCCGACGGCCACCGGGTGGCGGTGACCCATCGGGGATCCGGTGCGCCCGACGGTCTGTTCGGAGTGCGGTGCGACGTCACCGACCCCGACTCCGTCGAGGCGGCGTTCACCGCGGTCGAGGCCGAGTTCGGGCCCGTCGAGGTGGTGGTGTCCAACGCCGGGATCACCGACGACACCCTCCTGATGCGGATGAAGGACGAACAGTTCACCCGGGTGGTCGAGGCCAACCTGTCCGGCGCGTTCCGGGTGGCCAAGCGAGCCTCCCGCGGGATGCTGCGCGCCAGGTTCGGTCGACTGATCTTCATCGGTTCCGTGGTCGCCCAGTCGGGGACCGCGGGTCAGGTCAACTACGCCTCGTCGAAGGCCGGCCTCATCGGGATGGCCCGATCGCTGACCCGTGAACTAGGCTCGCGCAACATCACGGCCAACGTCGTGGCACCCGGTTTCATCGATACCGACATGACCGCCGGGTTGGACGACAAGACGCAGGCCCTCGCTGTGGCGGCCATCCCGCTCGGCCGGAAGGGCAACGCCGACGACGTGGCCGGGGCCGTGAGCTTCCTCGCGGGGGACGACGCCGGATACATCTCCGGGGCCGTCCTGCCGGTCGACGGCGGAATGGGAATGGGGCACTGATCATGACCGACGACACCCGCACCGGAATACTCTCGGGCAAAACCATCCTCGTCACCGGGGTGATCACCGACGCCTCGATCGCCTTCCACATCGCCAAGCACTGTCAGCTCCACGGTGCCACCGTCATCCTCACCGCGTTCGGCCGGCCGTCGCTGGTCCGGGCGATCTCCAAGCGACTGCCCGACAGGCCACCGGTGATCGAACTGGACGTGCAGAGCGAGGAGGACCTCGCCGCACTCGAGGGCAAGGTGAGAGAACACGCCGATTCGCTCGACGGGGTGGTCCACTCGATCGGGTTCGCGCCGCCCAGTTGCCTCGGTGACCCTTTCCTCGACGCACCGTGGAAGGACGTCTCGGTCGCGGTGGAGATCTCCGCCTATTCGTACGCGTCACTCGCCAGGGCGGTGCGCCCGTTGCTCAACCCCGGTGCGTCGATCATCGGCCTGGACTTCGACCCACGGTTCTCCATGCCCTTCTACAACTGGATGTCCGTGGCCAAGAACGCCTTGGAGGCGGTCAACCGCTACGTGGCCCGCGAACTCGGTCCGGAGGGCGTGCGGTCCAACCTCATCGCGGCCGGTCCCGTCAAGACCCTCGCGGCCAAGGCCATCGCCGGCGACGCGCTCGGACCCGGCGGAGAACTGGACCGGATGCAGGACGAATGGGCCGAGCGCGCCCCCCTGGGCTGGGACGTGAACGACCCCACCGCCGTGGCGACCACCGCGGTGGCGCTGCTCTCGGACCTCATGTCCGCCACGACAGGAACAGTGATCTACGCAGACGGTGGAGCCGGCACCGTCTCGTTCAGCGGGCAGGAGACCTCCAGATGACCGATGGTGCGCTCGACGACACCGGGCCCGTGGACGCCCTCCTCGTCCTGTCCTTCGGTGGTCCCGAGGGACAGGAGGACGTGATCCCGTTCCTTGAGAACGTCACCCGCGGGCGCGGGATCCCGGCGGAGCGACTCGAGGAGGTGGCCACCCACTATCGACAGCTGGGTGGCCGCAGCCCGATCAACGACCTCAACCGCGAGATCATCACGAACGTCGAAGCGGAGCTGGCCCGCCGCGGCAGGAATCTGCCGGTGTACTTCGGAAACCGCAACTGGACCCCGATGATCGAGGAGGCCGTTCGGCAGATGACCGCGGACGGGATCCGCACCGCGGCGGTGTTCGCCACCTCCGCGTGGGGCGGCTATTCCGGTTGCGCGCAGTACCAGGAGGACATCGCACGCGCGCGCGAGCAGGTCCCCGGGGCTCCCACGATGGTCCGCCTGCGGCAGTTCTATGACCATCCGTTGTTCATCGAGCGTTTCGCGACCGACGTGCGCGCCGCCGTGGCCTCGGCGGCGCCGGGCGCCCGCGTCATCTTCACCGCTCACTCCGTTCCTGAGGCGGCGGACGCCGTCGCGGGCCCCCCGGCTCTCGGGGGCCGGCTCTACAGCCGTCAGGTCGCCGAGGCGTCGCGGCTGGTGGCCGAGGCAGCCGGAGTCGCTGACCACGACCTGGTCTGGCAGTCCCGGTCCGGCCCGCCGAGCGTGCCGTGGCTCGAGCCCGACGTGGTGGATCATGTCAGGGAGCTGAGCGAGACCACGGGCGTCCGCGACGTCGTGATCGTCCCCATCGGGTTCATCTCCGATCACGTCGAGGTGATCTA
>NZ_JAALDX010000136.1 GCF_014145095.1 Dietzia sp. SLG310A2-38A2
CTCCGGGAGCCGCCGGCCGGGTCGTGTGCGCAGGAGACGAGACCGCGGCGCCCGCCCTGCTGTCGATCGCCGGGGAGCTCGCCGCGGAGCCACGGGGGGCGAGGGAGGTCCGGATCGTCCTGGAGGTGCCCACACCGGCCGACGTGCTCGCGCTGTCGACCGAAGCACCGGAGTCCGTCACCCTGCTGGCGCGGTCCGGTGAGCGGGGACACGCTCTCGTCCATCACCTGGCCGGCCTGTTGGGCGTCGGTCAGGGCTGCGTCGACTCGGTTCTCGACGGCCGCCGTCCCGCCGAACGGGAATGGCAGACGGCCACCACCGTCTCCGCCGGGGACCCGTACGTGTTCCTGGCCGGAGAGGCGGGGCTGGTCCGGGCGATGCGCCGACTCGCCGTGGACGGCGCCGGGATACCCAAAGGGGCCGTGTCGTTCATGGGCTACTGGCGCCGGGGCGCGGCCGAATCCTGAGCCGTCGGCCGGATCAGCTCGTCTCCGGGCCCTCGTCGGGTGCCGGGTACGACGGATCCCGCAACGCGCCGAGCAGACGCGGATACCGCGATCCGGGCAGGCGGTTCCCGACGGGATCGAAATGCAGGTTCTCGTCGTCGTCCTCCCAGGTGTCGACCGTCACACGCCCGAGGGTCTCCCATCTGCCCAGCGGGGTGGCGTGCTGGAGGGTCCACGTGCCGCCGTCGCCTGTCGGGATGGCGGCCAACAGCAACTGCCGCCCGGCGACTCTGACGGGGAACATCGACGTCATGGTGCGGCCGGTCGTGCGCCATCCGGTGGTCAGTACGTAGCGGCTGACAGGACCCAGGCCCGTGCTCGCGAGCAGGATGTCCACGGGGCGATCGGCGTGGATGCGGATGGCCATCCCGCCGATGTCGGGGACGACGTCCGGCAGGCCCACGGCGCGCGAGAAACGAACCGTCGCCGGCCACCTGCCCGTGATGTCCAGGAGCGGCGAACCGGTTCGACCCACCCCGGTCACGCTCAGGGTCGCGTGGGCGACGATGCCCCTGGGGTGCAGAGCCTTGGGTCGTGCCAGTCGCGTCACCGCCGCCGCGACACCGAAGACCGAACCGAGAAGACCCGCGATAGGGGACGAGCGCACGGCCACCTCCGCGGAGGGCTCCGGACGGCGGTCGACGGGAACGTGGGCGGAGATGCCGCGGGCGGTTCTCCGAGGGGTGCGGGTCATGATCCCAACGATACTCAGCGCCGCGCGCACACCATCGCGTTCATTCCCCTGTCAGGCCTTGAGAAGCTGGCGCAGGACGTAGGGCAGGATGCCCCCGCTGCGGTAGTACGCCGCCTCGGCCGGGGTGTCGATCCGCACCGTGGCGGTGAACTCCCGGGACTGTCCGTCCCTCTCGACGGAGACCGTCACCTCCTCGGGGATCTCGGACGACCCCTCGAGCCCTGAGATGGAGAACACCTCGTCGCCCGTCAGTCCGAGCGATTCGGCGTCCTCTCCGCCGGTGAACTGCAGGGGGAGTACGCCCATCCCGATGAGGTTGGACCGGTGGATGCGCTCGAAGGAGACAGCCAGCACGGCACGGACCCCGAGCAGCATGGTTCCCTTGGCGGCCCAGTCGCGCGAGGAGCCGGACCCGTAGTCGGCACCGGCGACGATCACGAGGGGTACGCCCTCTTCCTGGTAGGCCATCGCGGCGTCGAAGATGCTCTTCTCCTCGCCGCTGGTCCAGTGCGTGGTGACCCCGCCCTCGACGCCCGGCACGAGCTCGTTGCGGAGCCGGACGTTGGCGAAGGTACCGCGGATCATCACGTGGTGGTTGCCTCGTCGCGACCCGTAGGAGTTGAAGTCCTTCGGGTCGACGCCCTTGTCGGTGAGGTACCGGCCCGCGGGGCTGTCCCGCTTGATCGCCCCGGCGGGTGAGATGTGGTCGGTGGTCACGGAGTCCCCGAGCTTGGCCAGCACCCGCGCGCCGGTGATGTCGCGGATCGGCTCGGGCTCGGCCTGCATCCCGTCGAAGTACGGCGGGCGCTGGATATAGGTCGAGGTGTCGTCCCAGTCGTACACGTCACCCTCGGCGATATCCATGCCACGCCAGTTGGCGTCGCCGGCGTAGAGGTCGGAGTAGCCCTCGGTGAACATCGTCGCCCCGACGTTGGCGTCGACGACCTCCTTGACCTCCGCACTGCTGGGCCAGATGTCCCGGAGGTACACGTCCTCGCCGTCGTCGTTCGTCCCGAGCGGCTCGGTGAGCAGGTCGGTGTGCAGACTGCCGGCGAGCGCGTAGGCGATCACCAGCGGCGGCGAGGCGAGGAAGTTCATCTTCACCTCGGGGTGGATCCGGCCCTCGAAGTTGCGGTTTCCCGAGAGCACCGAGGAGACGTTGAGGTCCTTGTCGTTGATGGCAGCACTGACCTCGGGGATGAGCGGCCCCGAGTTGCCGATGCACGTGGTGCACCCGTAACCCACCAGGTGGAAGCCGAGCTCCTCGAGGTACGGCGTCAGGCCGGAGCGGTCGAAGTAGTCGGTGACCACGCGGGAGCCGGGGGCGAGGGTGGTCTTGACCCACGGCCGGGATCGCAGGCCGCGCTCGCGGGCCTTCTTGGCCAGCAGGGCCGCGCCGAGCATCACCGTGGGGTTCGAGGTGTTGGTGCACGAGGTGATGGCGGCGATCACCACGTCTCCGTGGTCGATGATCGCCTTCGTTCCGCCTATCGTCACCTCGGTCGGGTCGCTGGGCCAGCCGAGCTTCTCGTTGGCGGTCAGCTGTTCCTCGGTGAGGTGCCGCGGCGCGGCGTCCTTTCCGGCGGTGGGGCCGCCGCCCGGGCCCGGACTCACCGGGTCGGAGGCCGGGAAGGAGTCGGCCGAGGTGTCGTCGACACCGCCGTCGTCGGAGGTGGGCTTGTCGAGTTCGCCGGCGAGCAGGCCGAGCACGGTGCGCGGGGCGTCGCCCAGGGCGATGCGGTCCTGGGGACGGCGCGGGCCCGAGATGGACGGTTCGACCGTCGTCAGGTCGAGGTCGACGATCCGGGTGAAGTCGGGCACGTGGTCGGGGTCGTGCCACAGGCCCTGCTCCCGCGCGTAGGCCTCGACCAGCTCGATCCGGTGGTCCTCGCGACCGGTCAGGCGCAGGTAGTCGAGGGTCTCGGCGTCGATCGGGAACATGGTGGCGGTGGAGCCGTACTCCGGGCTCATGTTGCCGATGGTGGCGCGGGTGGCGAGCGGGACGTTGGCGACGCCGGGGCCGAAGAACTCGACGAACTTCCCGACCACGCCGATTCCCCGGAGGAGCTCGGCGACGGTGAGCACCAGGTCGGTAGCCGTGGTGCCCTCCTGCAACTCGCCGCTGAGCCGGATGCCGATCACCTGGGGAATCAACATGCTCATCGGCTGACCGAGCATCGCGGCCTCGGCCTCGATGCCGCCGACGCCCCACCCGAGCACGCCCAGGCCGTTGACCATCGGGGTGTGCGAGTCGGTACCGACGAGTGTGTCGGGGTAGGCCCGGGTCGCCTCGGCTGTCTCGCGGGTGAAGACGACCCGGGACAGGTATTCGAGGTTGACCTGGTGGCAGATTCCGGTGTCGGGCGGGACCACGAGGAAGTCGTCGAAGGACTGCTGGCCCCAGCGCAGGAGCTGGTACCTCTCCTGGTTCCGTTCGAACTCGAGTTGAGAATTGATACCGAAGGAGTCCGGGCTGGCGAACGAGTCAGCGATCACCGAGTGGTCGATGACCAGCTCGGCCGGGATCTGCGGGTTGATGGTCGCCGGGTCGCCGCCGAGGTCGGTCATGGCATCGCGCATGGCGACCAGGTCGACCACGCAGGGCACGCCGGTGAAATCCTGCATGAGGACTCGCGCCGGGGTGAACTGGACCTCCGGGTTCTGCTCGGATTCCGGTCGCCAGTCGCGGATCGCCTCCACCTGCTCGGCGGTGACCACGCGGCCGTCCTCGTTGCGCAGGACGTTCTCCAGGAGGACTTTGAGCGAATAGGGGAGCCTGTCCGAGCCGTCGATCCGGTCGAGACGGTAGATCTCGTAGATGTACTCGCCGACGGCGAGTTGGTCGCGGGACCCGAAACTGTCCGGGGCCGTGGTCGCCTCATCCTGTGACATGGCGCGACACCTTCCATCTGCGGTTGTGATCAATGCCACATCCCACCGTAGGCCTCACGATCGCGGAAGGACAGCGCTCAGCCCACCTCTCCTGCTCCCGGGCGACGAGGCGAGACGGCCCCGAATCGATGGATCGGTGCCCCGGGGTGAGGTCCCCGCGCACCACTACCAGCGTTTTCTCGGGAGACTCGGAGAACTCTGCCGGGGGTCCGGGGCGGTAGGAAGCTATGGCCCCGCCGTCGACGAGCGGGCAACTCCGCTCACGCTCTCCCAGGCGGCTTGTGCGGCGCCGGCGCAGCTGTGACCACGTGATGAGGAGAGAGAGCCGAGAAGAGCGGCGCCCCGCCGGGGAGAGCCCTCAGTCGTCGACGCCGCGCGCCGCCAGGGCGTCGCCGAGCTGGTCGGCCGTGGTGAGCGCCCCGAGCACGGTCGGCACGACCAGCGCCCGGATCGACATGCCCAACCCGCGGGCCTTGCGGGCCTCGGTGACCTGCCGCAACTGCCGGGCGAGCAGCGGGATCGCCCGAATCGTCAGGACGAGCACGAGCGCCACCCGATCCGGTGAGACCCCGATGTGCCGCAGCGGCTGAGCGGCCCGGGTGACCGCGTCGAGCATGTCCGAGACCTTGGTGGTCAGCGCGACCAGGCCCGCCACGGCCACCGCGACCAGCAGCGCACCGCTCACGCGCAGCGCGGTGTCGAGGTCGGCGACGATCCACTGCAGCACCAGGATCGCGACCAACATCGGCAGGACGGGACGCACCTGGTCCCAGGCGGCGCGCGGCCGGATGCGCCCGATCGCATAGAGCACCGCGGCGAGCCCCAGCGCGGGCACCACCTGCCAGGCTTCCTGCACCGACAGCGACACCGCGAGGATCAGCACGCAGACCAGAAGGATCTTCAGTCCCGCCGGCAGACGGTGGAGCAGCGAGTCCCCGGGTTGGTAGGTGGCGAACACCTAGGCCCCCGAACCCGAACGCAGCGCGATCCGGCGGTACCCCGCCAGGGCGGCCGCGGGCGCGTCGTCGATCACCACCCGACCACCGTCGACCACCAGCACGCGGTCGAAGTCGGCCACCAGGTCCAGATCGTGGGTCACCACCACGAGCTGTTGGGGGAGCCCGGCGAAGGTCTCGGCCACCAGCGCGCGGTTGCGCAGGTCGAGCAGGGTGGTGGGTTCGTCGGCGACGATCACCGAGGGCTCGATCACCAGCACCGCCGCCAGGGCGAGCAGCTGTTTCTGTCCGCCGGACAGGAGGTGGCAGGGGTGATCGGCGTGATCGGAGAGGTTGTACGTGGCGAGCACCTGGTCGACCCGTCGTCGTCGGTCCTCGCGGCTCAGACCTGATCGGCGCAGGGAGAAATCGACGTCCTCCGCGACGGTGGGCATGACGATCTGGGTATCGGGATCAGTGAAGCAGAAGCCGACCCGGCGTCGGACCTGGGCGCCCTTGCGGCGGGTGTCGAGTCCGTCGACGGTCACCGACCCCGAGGAGGGGACCACCAGCCCGTTGATCATCCGCGCGAGCGTCGACTTGCCGCCACCGTTGACGCCGACGATCCCGATTCGCCGCTCGGACAGCACCAGGTCGATGTCGGCGAGGACGGTCCGGTCGCCGTAGGCGTGGTTGACGCCGTCGAACCGGATCTCGGTGCCGCGGGGGTCGGTCACGCGGGGGTCGGTCACGCTCGGGGCGAACGCTGCCCACGCAGCGGCGCGATCAGACCGGGCCGCGCCTTGTGGACCTGAACGGCGACGACCGCCGTGATGACTGCCTTGAGCAGGTCGCCGGGGACGAAGACCCCGTTCGCCGCGATCGCGGCCGTCAGGGTCAGCTCCGTGCGGAGCAGCATGCCCACAACACCGAAGGCGTAGATGACCACGATGCCGCCGAGAATGTTGATGAGCAGCCCGGGGATCAACCGGTAGCGGGGCATCAGCAGAGCGGTGAGCAGGCCGATCACGACGACGGCCGGGAGCCAGCCGATGAGGAAGCCCGCGGTGGGGCTGGCCAGCGCGGTGAGGGTGGTGCGGCCGCCGGCGAGGACGGGCAGAGCGAGACCGATGACGATCACCGCGAGCACCGACAACAGACCCTTGCGCCAGCCCAGAAGCGCGCCGGCGAGCATGACGCCGAGCGTCTGCAGTGTGATCGGCACACCCGCGGAGCCGATGCTGATCTGCCCGGGCAGACCGAGGACGACGATGAGGGCGGCGAACACCGCGATCTGGGCGAGATCTCGGGTTGCGCTCCGGGCTGGGGCCTGATCGATGGAGGTGCTCACGTGGACTTCCTTGTCACCGGTAAAGCTGATCGACAATGTACGGCGTTCATTGTTGCCCCTGTCACGCCGAATCGCGTCATCGGGGTGGGCGGCTCCGCGTGTGCGGTCGCGAGGCGGGGCGCCCGGCTATAGAGTGATCTGCATCACATCCAGCGGTTCGGGGGACCAGTGACGACTCGATCCCAGCGCGTCTTCGGCGAGGTCATCGCCGCATTCCTCGTGGCTTTCCTGGCACTCGTCCACCTACCGGCTGCCGCCGGCGCGCAGCCGTACGCCGTCTACCTGGACGTCGCGGCCGACAACGACGACGGCGAGACGGCCGGTGGGTTCTCCACCACCATGACGACCGATCGGGAGGAGCTCGGTGCGGCACTCGACGTGGTGCGGGCAGCGGGCGTGGCGCCGGAGCGCTACGGGACCCTGGCTCGCCAGTACTGGCTGACCGTGGGTGCGGAGAACGCGGGGATCGACCTGGCGGAGTGGGAGCCGGCCCGGGGACTGGAGGCGAACCTCGAGACGGTCGACAAGGTGTACGTGAACTACCTGCGGCTCTTCAACTCCCACGACGGGTTCTGGTGGACCGGGATGGCAGGGCTGGCCGGGATGTCGTTCGCCGCCGGGTTCTGGGACCTCGACGAGGTGGGCGGGGTTCTCGGCGTGCCCGGGGTGCACGAGGTCGGAGCCGGGGTCGGTGGGGCGATGAGCGGTGTGCCGTGGGAGCTGGCGGCCGGGATGCCGCGCGATGTGCGACTACTGGCCGCCGCGGGCCCCACTCTCACGCGACCCGACGTGGACTGGTACCTGCACCGGCTGCTGATCATGCAGCGCAACATCTTCATGGACATGGTGCCGATGCATGAGGCCTACCTGGCCGGGGGAGTGCCGGCGGTCAGGGAGCTCGCTGCGGGCGGGGCGTACGACAGCTATGCGCTCGAGGCCTGGGAGATGCTCGACGAGGGCTCACCGGACGGCAGGTCGGAGGCACTTCTCCGGATGGCGTCGCGAGAGCAGAACCAAATCATCGCCGACCAGTGGGATGTGACGGCGGCCGGCCGAGGAGACATCGGTCGCGTGCTCACCTACATCACCACGGTGGGCGGCGCCCCCGATATCCCCGGGGCCTCCACCCTGGGCGAGTTCCGCCCGCTGTCCGTGCGCGCGGATGTCAACGGTCAGCCGACGGTGCTCCACACCCCACTGCCCGCGTTCAACTGGGCCGACCGGGTGCCGCGCTGGGAGTACATCGAACAGGACCTGGTGCCCGCGTTCCGATCGCTCGTCCGCGACCGGCCGACCGAGGCACCCAGCTACCTGAACGTGGGCTTCCGGCAGCGGGCCGAGCAGAACCGCATCCTCGTGCGGCTGCCGGTGTTCGCCGGGCAGATGTCGTCGGGTTGGGCGGTGTCGCCGGGGTGACTCGGGACTCGTGTGCCGCGACCCCGTAGCCGTGCCGCCTGACCGGTCAGCCCGGCGGATCGATCAGGGCGTCTACCGCGGTGAGCACCTCGACCAGCGGCCGCCCGCTCTCGATGAGTTCCGAGGCCTTGAACGTCACCGCCATGACCAGTTCGGTCGTCAACTGCGGATCGGACCGGGACGACTCGGCGAGTGAGTCGCGCAGCGGGGTGGTCATCTCGGCGTGCATCCGGTTCAGCCGCTCCCGCGCCGGGCCGTCCGGGAGCTGCGCGGCCAGCGCGGTGAGGATCGCGTGATCGCCAGCGGCGACCAGATCCAGGGTCCTGTGCACGTAGGCCACGACCCCTCGACGCCCGCCGCCTGCGTCACGCACGGCCCCGGTGACGGTGTCGATCCAGCGCGGCATGAGGTCCTCCGCCACGGCGACGATCAACTCCGCGCGCGAGGAGAAGTAGGTGTAGAAGTTCGACCGTGTCATCCCGGCCCGGGCGGTCAGCTCGTTGATGTCGGGCGGCGCCCCGGGGGCCTCGGAGAGCATCGACCGGGCCGCGTCGAGCAGGGCCCGACGCTTGGCGTCCCGGTGTTCGCCCACGGTGGGGGCGTCGATGCGTGGAATGTCGGTCTCCCGTTACCTTCTCGGCGGAGGGCCGATCATACGTGCGCGTGCAGCCGCCCGTCGACCATCTCCAGCACCCGGTCGCAGTGCTCGAGGATCTCGTGGTCGTGCGTGACCAGAACCGTGGCGACGCCGTGCTGGTGGGTCTCCGCGGCGAGCAGGCGCACCACGTCGTGGCTGTTCCTGCGATCCAGCGCCGCGGTGGGTTCGTCGACCAGCAACAGATCGGGCGAGGACATCAGGGCGCGGGCGATGCCCACCCGCTGCCGCTCGCCGCCGGACATGGTGGCCGGGCGCCGGCGGGCGCGGTGGGTCAACCCGACGGCCTCGAGCAGGTGGTCGGGATCGCGCAGCCGGGACCGGTCCCCGCCGAGCGTTCCCACGAGCCGGAGTTGGTCGCGCGCGGTGAGAGCGGGCACCAGGTTGCCGGACTGGAACACGAACCCGACGTGGTCGCGCCGGAATCGGGTGAGGTCCCGGCGACTGAGGCCGGTGAGGTCGCGGCCACCGACTTCGACGGTGCCGGAGGTCGGGGACAGCAGTCCGCCGGCCACGGCCAGGAGGCTCGACTTGCCGGCTCCGGAGGGGCCGACCACAGCCAGCACCTCGCCGCGGGCGACCTCGACATCGATCCCGGCCACCGCGTAGAGGGTCTGGTCGCCGTCCTGGAAGGTCAACTCGACACCGCTCAGGCGCAAGCCCGGGGTGGTGGCGTCGCCGGTGCGTGTGAAGGTGGTCATCGGTTCTCTCCCAGTGCGCTGTGCGGGTCGACGGCGGTGATGCGGATGGTGGCGAGGGTGGCACCGACCAGCCCCAGTGCCAATAGGAGGACGGCGCCGAGTGCGATCGGTCCGGCCTCGAGGGCGAACGGCATGCCGGTGCCCACCAGGAACGACCCCACACCCACGCCGATGGCCACACCGATCGTGATGGACCCCGCCAGCAGGACGAACGCCTGTCCGACCGCGTCGATCAGGAGTCGTACGGTCGAGGCGCCCATGGCGCGCAGTACAGCGATCTCGCGGGATCGCTGGACGGTGAGGATGGCGAAGAACGCCCCGACGACGAGCGCGGAGATCGCGTAGAGGAACCAGGTGATCATCGACATCGACATCGTCTCGGCCTGGTATCCGGGCGAGGAGTCGAACGCCTCATCCATCGTCCGGCCCGAGGTGCCGGCGGCGGCGTCACCGGCGGCCAGGTCCGGCAGGGTGCCGTCGACCCCGGCGACGGCCACGACGCTGTACTCCTCACGGGCGCCGGCGCGCGGCTCCTCACCGAGGCGTGTACCGGCGTGGACGTCCTGCCAGGTGGGCAGGGTGGTGAACGCCATGTCGACGTGGCCGAAGGTGTGCTGCTCGGCGGCGATACCCACCACCTCGAGTGGGATTCCGAGTCGGTCGACCGTGACGGTGTCGCCCAGCTCGACGTCGTCGGCGGCGGTGGCACTGATGAGGATCTCTCCGTCGGACGCGGGCGCACGGCCCTCGGCCACCTCGGGGACGAGCGGCCCCTGCGGGTCGGCGCCGATGAGGGTGAGGTCCACCGGGGTCCCGGCGGAGGTCCTGGCGTTGATGATCGACAAACCCAGCGGTGTGGCCACCGACACGTCGGGTCGTGCGGCCCACTGCTCTACCTGGTCCGGTCCGACGACCGAGCGGGTGAACGCCGAGTCGGTGCGGGTCTCGGGGGCGAAGGCGACAGCCTGGACCGGCATGCGCTGCAGCCCGGAGACGCCATCGTTGACCAGCCCCGAGGACAACCCGGCCAGGAGGACCATGAGAACGCTGATCAGGGCCACGACGGAGCCCATCAGGGTGAATCGGGATCGCGCGAAGATCAGTTCGCGTAGGGCGAGAAACATGGAGGCCTTTCGGCATCGGCATCGGGAACGGAAAAGATGCTAACACCGTGTCGGGATCATAATGACATCCTGTTTCTAAGATCTCACCCTCGGCGTGGTGTCCGCGCTGCGCGTGCTGCAGGAGATGCCGATTCGCTCGGCGGTTCTGCCACTCGGGCGTGAAGGGTTGCGACAGCCGGTCGGGAGGTTCATTGTCGGGGAACGCAGGGCCCGGTAAGGGGCCACCAGCAGGAGGTCGGGGATGGCGAAGGACACGGTGGGCAACCGGGCCGCGACCCTCAGAGACACGGTCGTGGTGGGTGGCGGAGCCGCGGGGTTGAGCGCCGCACTCACCCTGGTCCGTGCTCGGCGGAGGGTGACGGTGGTCGACGCAGGTCACCCGAGGAACTCTCCGTCCGCCGGGGTCCACGGGTTGCTCGCCCTGGACGGGGTGAGTCCGTCCGACCTGGTGGCGCGGGGCCGTCGCGAGGTCCAGGGGTATGGCGGGGAAGTCCTCGACGGGGAGGTGGTGGACGCGTCCGTGGCCTCGCACGGCTTCGACATCCGGCTGCGCGACGGCACGACCCTCCCGACCCGGACGCTGCTCATCGCGACCGGAGTGGTCGATGAGCTCCCGGACATTCCGGGCGTGCGAGAACAGTGGGGGCGCGGCGTGCTCCACTGCCCGTACTGCCACGGCTGGGAGGTGCGGGACCGCCGGATCGGCGTCCTGGTCACCGGTCCCAAGTCCGCCGACGAGGCCACGCTCTTCCACCAGTGGAGCCGTGACATCGTGGTCTTCACCGGCGGGGCCCGACTCGAGGAACAGGACCGCATCAACTTGGGCGCCCTCGGGATCCCGATCGTCTCCGGTGGCATCTCGCGGGTGGAGACCGACGGTGAGCGCGTGACCGGGGTGAGACTCGAGGACGACGAGCTGGTCAGCGTTGACGCGGTGGTGGTGTCCCCCCGCATGAAGGCGCCTCTTGAGCCGTTCACCGAACTCGGCCTCAAGGCGACAGAAGTTGCCGTGGGGTCGATCATCGAGACCGACGAGTTCGGTACCACCGGCGTGCCGGGCGTGTGGGCAGCCGGCAACACCTCCGACCTGATGGCACAGGTCGGGGGAGCGGCGGCTCAGGGAGTCAAAGCCGCGCAGCACATCAACGCGAGACTGGTGCTGGACGACCTGAACCGGACGATCGGGGCGCGGGAAGAGGCCGATTCGGCGGAGGGAACACCACCGCCCCGGCCTCATCCGAGGCCGGGGCGGTGATGTCCACGAGAAGCGGTCTGTCAGCTCCCCAGGTCGGCGGAGCCCTCGACGATCTCGGCTTGCTCGGCCTTCTGGGCGCCGTGGGAGACGGTGATCTTGCGCGGCTGGGCCTCCTCGGCAACGGGAATCACCAGGCGCAGGACGCCGTCGCTGTAATCGGCCTCGATCTTGTCGGTGGCCAGGCCCTTGCCCAGGGCGAGCTGCCGGGCGAAGGTGCCCGCCTGGCGCTCATGCATGAGCCACTGGGCATCGCCCTCGGCGGGCGCGCGGCGTTCCGCGCGGATGGTGAGAGTGCGGTCCTCCACGTCGATGTCGATGCTCGAGGGATCGACGCCCGGCATGTCGATGAGGCCGACAAAGCGATCGCCCTCCTTGTACAGGTCCATAGGCAGGGAGGTGGAGGCGGTCGCGCTGCGCAGCCCCTCGCCCAGGAGGCGATCGAGCTCACGGAACGGATCGAAACGGTTGCTGGTGGCCATGATGGTCTCCTTCAGGACTGATCGGGGTGCGCCCGGCGTTTCCGGGATCGCACATGGTTCAACTCGCCGCTGTAGTTGAGTATTCCCCACTCAGGTCAGAAAATCTGGCTTGAGCCGAGTGGGCTCAGCCCAGCGCGTCCGCGAGCGGTAACGGCAGGAGTCCCGCGAGGGATCCGGCCCCGAGCCCGGCCCCGGAGAGCGACCCGGCAAGCGATCCTGAACCGGGGTCTCCGTCATCCTCCACGGTGCAGTCACCGGCCTCGGAGACGGCAGTGCGTAGGCCGGCCCCTGCAGTAGCGGCGTCGTCGGCCCATAGGAATCGGACCCGCTCGGCGGTGCCCGTGGCGCCTCCCTCGGTACATTCGACTGTCTCGCGATGCGAGGCGAAGCCCTCGTTGGCGAGGTTGGGCATGCCGGCCGGCCGGTCGTAGAGGGTCCCGTCGGTGAGGAACTCGGTTCCGTCGAAGGTCATCTCGAGGGAGCGTCCCTCGCACACCTCGTCGCACAGCACCCGGAGGACTCCGTCCACCTCGTCGAAGTCGAGCGCCATCACGCCCGTGAACGGCGAGGTGTACTCCTGCATCTCGGTCACCGCTCCACCGGCACCCAGCTGGACGACGTGGACCTTCCCGGTCCCCTCCACGCCCACGGCGAAGGCGCCGCCGAACGCCTCGGGGAGGTACTCGACAGCTTCGAGGCCCGCGTTCGCGCCGATCGGCCCCGTGAGTGCGGCCAGCGAGTACTCGTCGGTGGCGTTCAGGGTGCCGGAGTCGCGGTCGGTGGGCAGGACGAAGCGCAGGATCGACGGACGACTGGTTCTGCTGGCGTCGTTGTTGCGCTCGGTGGCCACGTAGATCGCCCCCTCCGGTCCCACGGTGACGCCCTCGGAATCGGGCAGGCCCGAGCCGTCGGGGTACGTGAGGACGAAGGTCCGGGAGAGCGCGTAGGTGCCGGCGGCCCGATCGTAGGCCAGGACGTAGAGCGTGCCGGTGCCGTTGTTGACCACGTAGGCGGTGCCGTCGGCCGCGATGTCGACGCCCGACATGTCGTCGCCCTCGGCGAAGTCGCCGCCGAGCGCGACGGGGGTGATCGTCAGCGGGTCGAAGGGCCACGGCGACGTGACGACCGGCTCCTCCTCGACCACCGCGACGTTCCGGGCGTTGCGGGTGGGCTCACCGGTCACGGCGAACTCGCCCGTCATGTCGGGGATGCGGCCCCAGGTGGTGGGTGAGTGGCCCGACCAGGTGGTGGAGTCGACGATCTCACCGCTTCCGTCCCGGAGGATCACCGAGTCGTTTCCGCCGAGCCCGAAGTAGTCCGGGTCCACATCGGTGTAGACGGACCAGTAGCCGCCGGACTCGATGGTGGTCCCCTCGGGGATGACGATCGGATCGTGCGCGGGGTCGTCGTCGATCAGCGTCCACCCCGAGATGTCCACGTCCTGCTCGGTGTCGAGGTTGGCCAGCTCCACCCAGTCGCCCACGGCGTCGCCGTTGGACTCGACCTCGTTGATCACCACGGTGGTGGCGGGCGCGGCGGGCGCGGCGGCGGGGAGGCCGATCGCCGCGCCGGCGGCGAGGGCGACCGTGAGGACGCCTGAGCTGAGGGTTCGGAAGCGCATCGGGGGCCTTTCCTGGGCAATGACTGAACGACTGACCAGGTGACCGTAGGAGGGTAGGGTGCCGGGTCCCCGTCCGGCGGGTGGAGACGAGCTGAACACCTGGTGCAGAGAGCGGTCCGGGCCGGCAGGTCGCCTCGGTCGACGGGATGGCAGGTTACTGCCGGGCCAGGTTCACCAGGAAGTCGATGGTCCCGGTCGGATCGACGGTGACGAAGCCCAGGCTCGGCGGTTCCACGCCGACCTCGGTCCACGTCACCGGCACCGCGCCGGAGGCGATCAGCTCCTCGCCCGACCGGAGGACCGTGACCTCGACGGGCTTTCGAACGGTCGTCCCCTTGATCGTCAGGTCCACCTCCATCGGGATAGTGACCGTGGTCCCGTCCGATGGTGTCGATGTCAGGTCGACGGGGGCCGCCAGGGCCAGCGTCGCGGACGGGTGAGCCTGGGCGTCGAGGATCTCGGGGGAGCGGGCACGGCTGTCCCGTTGTCCGATGTCGGTGGCGATCCCCTCGATGCGCACCTCGAACTCGGCTGTGTCGAGGGTGCTCTCGGAGATGGTCGCCTCACCGGTGACCTGGCTCGTGCTCCCGACAACGGTCACCGGCTCCCCACGGAGGATCTCGTCCACCGTGTAGCCGGCGGCCGTCTCGTTGGGCTCGGAGCCCGGAACCACCACCCACGAACCGTCCAGACCCCCGACCGGTGCCTCGGCGTCCTCGGTGGAGACTGCCGCGGCCGGAGCGTCGTCGCCCCCACGTACCGCTTTGTAGAGGTAGGGCGCCGCGACGACCACGACGATGACGACGACGAGAGCGCCGATGATCCAGGGGAGTCTCCGCATGCGTCGAGCTTAGGAAGCCCGGCGAGGTCTACGGATGAGGATTGACTGAAGATCCTGTCGTCCTTGGCACCCGCCGCGTCTCGCCTCACACCACCCCGAGCTCACGGGCCCTGGCCACCGCGGCCGTCCGGGATGTCACACCGAGTTTGTCGAAGACGTGCACGAGGTGCGTCTTGACCGTCGCCTCCGACACGTGCAGGGACGAGGCCACCTGCCGGTTGGTCTCGCCCGTCGCCACCGCACGCAACACGTCCACCTCCCGGTCGGTCAGCACCGGCCGAGGGTCGCGCAACCGGTTCATCAGCGTGGCGGCGACGGTGGGGGAGAGTGCGCTCTCCCCGGCCGCGGCGGCGCGGACGGCGGCCAGCAGCTCGTCGGGCCCGGCGTCCTTGAGGAGGTACCCGCACGCACCCGCCTCGATCGCGCCGAGGATGTCTGTATCAGTGTCGTGGCTGGTCAGCACCAGGACCTGGGGCGGCGACTCGAGTGCGCGCAGACGCCGGGTCGCCCTGACCCCCGCGGAGGCGTCGCCCGCGAAGCGCAGGTCCATGAGCACCACGTCCACGTCGCCGATCCTCGCCCGTTCGACCGCGCCGTCAGCGGTGGGGACGTCGGCCACCACCTCGATGGCGGGGTCCGACGCGACCAGCGCGCGAAGGCCCGTCCGGACCACCGCGTGATCGTCAGCGATCAGCACGCGCACCCTCGTCGTCGTCATCCCCCCGAGCCTCCCACCGTCGTCGGAAGCACGGCGCGGATCGTGGTCCCCGCGCCCGGCTGGGAGAGCACGTCGAACTCTCCTCCCAGGCCAGAGACCCGGCGGGCCATACCGTCCAGGCCGAATGAGGCGGTGCCCCGCGGTGCGGAGGCGTCGAAACCCCGCCCGTCGTCGCGCACCTCGAGCGCGACGGCGGCGGGCGAGCCGGTCAGTGTCACCTCCACTCGCGAGGGCGAGGCATGCGTGACCGCGTTGGCCAACGCCTCCTGCGCCACGCGCACGAGCACGGCCGCGACCTCGGCC
>NZ_JAALDX010000137.1 GCF_014145095.1 Dietzia sp. SLG310A2-38A2
CGAACCTCCGGCCCCCGCACCCGCACCGGGCGGCGACGCCGCGACACTCGCGCCGGTGCCCGGCCCGCTCTACTGACGACACGACCTGCGAAAGGCCCCTCGATGACCGATCGACGCAACCCGGGACAGGGACCGCGGGTCCCCTCGGGGGCCCCTCGCGGAAGCCGGTCGGGTGACGGTCGGCCGCCCACTCGGTCCGGCAGGGTCCTCACCACCGCGTCGACCGACCGGCGGTTCACGTGGATGCGCTCCGCCTTCGCGGTGATCATGGTGATCGCGCTGGTCAAACTCCTGTGGGTGCAGACGATCGGCGGCACCGAACTCGCGGCCCGGGCGGAGAGTCAGCGGCAGGTCCACCAGGTGCTCCCCGCCACCCGTGGCGCCATCGTCGATGTGCACGGTGACCCGATCGCGTTCACCCGTGAAGCGCGTGACCTGTCTATCCAGCCTCTGGTCGAGCAGCGCAACGCGGAGGCGCGCAGGGAACTGGACCGCACCAAACCCACCTGGGACCAGCTTGTCGACGAGATCGGTGACGAGTTCGAGTCCGTGCTCGGGGAGAAGGCCGACCGCGACGAGATCGAGGCCAAGCTCACCTCCGAGGGTGGCTTCACCTATCTCGTCCGCAACGTCGACGTGACCCAGGCCAACGCGATCATCAGGAAGTTCCCGATGATCGGCGCGGAACGTGTGGACATCCGCGAGTACCCGGGCGGAGCCCTCGCGGCCAACGTGGTGGGAGCCACGTCCAAGAGCGACGACGGCAAGCTCATCGGTCTGCAGGGCATCGAGGCGACCTTCAATGACGAACTCGACGGCGAGGACGGCCGCCAGACCTTCGACAGGGCCCAGGACGACACCGTGATCCCGGGGACGCTGCGAAACGTCTCGGCACCACGCGACGGCGACACGATCCGCCTGACCCTCGACGCGGACCTGCAGTGGCACGTGCAGAAGGCCGTTCAGTCCGCCAAGGACTCCTCGGGGGCGCAGAACGCGTCCGCGGTCGTGTTGGACGCCCGGACCGGCGAGGTGCGTGCGATGGCCAACGACAACACCTTCAACCCTGCGGTGGGCATCGGCGCCGAACTCGAGCGCGGGGCCGACCTCGGTAACCCGGCGATCACCTCGCCGTTCGAGCCCGGGTCGGTGCAGAAGATCATCACCGCCGCGGCGGCGATCGAGGCAGGGCTGACCGATCCCGGGGAGGTCCACTCCGTGGACGGGAGCATCAGTATGGAGGGGGTGACCGTCTCCGACGCATGGCAGCACGGACCCACGCCGTACACCACCACGGGGATCTTCGGGAAGTCCTCCAATGTCGGGACCCTCATGCTGGCCCAGCGCGTCGGTAAGGAGCCGTACTCGGAGTACCTGGAGAAGTTCGGGTTGGGGCAGCGCTCTGGGATCGAACTCGCCGGCGAGTCGGACGGCCTGGTGCCCGACCTGCAGAACTGGCAGGGCGGTACCTTCGCCAACCTGCCGATCGGGCAGGGGTTGTCCATGACGACCCTGCAGATGGCGGGCATCTACCAGACGATCGCCAACGACGGGGTCCGGGTGCCGCCCCGGATCGTGGCCGAACGGGTGGACCCGGACGGTGAGACCCACGTGTCCGAGCGGCCGGAGGGCGAGCGGGTGGTGAGCGAGCAGACCGCTCGCACGGTGCGCGACATGTTCCGCTCGGTGGTCCAGTCCGGGCCGGGAGCACAGGCGGGCACGGGTCC
Source organism: Dietzia sp. SLG310A2-38A2 (assembly GCF_014145095.1). Lineage (GTDB taxonomy): Bacteria > Actinomycetota > Actinomycetes > Mycobacteriales > Mycobacteriaceae > Dietzia. Next base: position 1,728 of record NZ_JAALDX010000137.1, read on the forward strand.
TCAGGCCGCTGTGGCCGGGTACCAGATCAGTGGTAAGACCGGCACGGCCCAGCAGATCGACCCGTCGTGTGCGTGCTACTCCAACTCCCGGTACTGGATCACCTTCTCCGGGATTCTGCCCGCCGACGATCCGCGGTACGTGATCTCGATCATGCTCGACGCCCCCCAGCGCGGCGCCCTCGGCGCGTCCGCCGCCCCGCTGTTCCACGACATCGCCTCCTGGCTGGTCAACCGGGACAACATCCCGCCGTCCGCCCCCGCAGCCGACCTGATCCTGCAGGCGCAGTGACCCGCGACCGGCAAGGTAGCGTGTAGCGGGTTCACGGGGGGTCACGGACAACGAGAGGCAGGTCGAGAACAGGCGATGACGACAGCGGCACAGCTGGCGGACGCGGTGCGCGCCGGCCTCCTCGGCGACAGGGCGGCAGCCCACACGGAGCTCACCGGCGCCACGATCCGGGCCCAGGACGCGGTGCCGGGCACGCTGTTCGCG
>NZ_JAALDX010000138.1 GCF_014145095.1 Dietzia sp. SLG310A2-38A2
GTGGCCGTGCCCAGCATGGTGGCGCGCAGCGAGTCGCCGGTGTGCACGTGCGGCAGGTCCCCGCCCGGGATCTGCGGCGCCGGCCGCACGGCCCCGGTGGCCACCACCACCCAGTCGGGCTGCAGGGAACGGAGGGAGTCCAGCGTCGCCTCGGTGTTCAGGCGGACGTCGATCCCCAGGCGGTCGATCTCGGCGGCGAACCAGCGGATGAGGGGCTCGTTGTCCGGGGTGGTCAGGCTGGAGAACCACATCGTGCCGCCGAGTCGGTCAGCCTTGTCCACCACGGTCACGCGGTGACCGCGTTCGGTCAACACGCGGGCGGCCTCCAGCCCGGCCGGACCCGCGCCCACCACCACGACGTGGGTGCGGGCCGGCGCCGGAGTCAGGGGCAGGAGCGTCTCGTTGCCCAGCGCCGGATTGACCGCGCAGATGGGGGTGTCGTCGAAGAAGTTCTCGGCCACGCACAGGTAGCAGTTGATGCACGGGCGCACCAGCTCGGGCGTGCCGGCGGCCAATTTGTTGGGCAGCTCCGGATCGGCGAGCAACTGCCGTCCCATGGCGGCGAAGTCCACCTTGTCGTCGTCGATCGCCTTTTCCGCGACCTCCGGCAGCATGCGGCCCACGGCGATCACCGGCACCGACACGGCCTGCTTGATCGCCGCCGCGTTGTCCAGGTACGCGCCGATCGTGTCCGGAAGGGGGCCGTCGGTGAAGTTGTCGAACGGGTTGCGGCCCCAGCCGGTCACGTGGATGGCGTCGGCGCCCGCGCGCTCGAACATGCGTGACGCCTCGATCGCCTCCTCGAGCGTCAGCCCCCCGTCCTGGCCGTACTCCTCGCCGGACACCCGCACCAGCACCGCGAGCGTGTCCCCCACCCGCGCTTTGACCGCGGCGATGACCTCGCACGCCAGCCGCGCCCGGTTGGTGAGCGATCCGCCGTAGGCGTCGGTGCGTTGGTTGTCGCGGCGGTTGAGGAACACCCCGAGGATGTAGCCGTGGGCCACGTGGATCTCGATCGCGTCCGCACCGGCCCGGGCGATGCGGTCGGCGGCATCGGCCCAGGTGGAGATGAGCCAGGCGATGTCGGAGTGGTCCATCTCCCGGTAGACCGTCTTCTTGCCACCGGTGGCGGCGCCCATTCTGCCGAGCTCCTCGGGGGTGCTGTCGGCCAACGCGGAGTAGTCGTAGTCGTAATCGGGCGCGCTGGGCGCGATCACGGGCCGGTCGTTCGCGATGTCCACCCGCGCGACCTTGCCGTGATGCGTGGACTGCACACACAGCTTCGACCCCGCGGCGTGGACGGCATCCGCCAGGGCCGTGAGCCCGGGGATGAACTTGTCGTCCGAGAGACCCGGTTCCTTCATCGACGCGGCGCCGTGCGGGAAGGCGACCGCGCACGCGCCGGTGATGATCAGTCCGGCACCGCCGGCGGCGCGGGCGACGTAGTGGTCGATCTCCCGCTGCTCGATCTCACCGTCCTCCGAGACGTTCATGTCCATGGCCGGCAGGACGATGCGATTGGCCGTGGACATGGGGCCGATACGCCCGGGCGACAGGAGACGAGGGAAGGAGGTGAGGGTGGTCACCCTGAGGAGGATACGCCGGAGTTGACGGGTGTCAAGAACAGGTTCTAGTTCTACTCGGAGGCCACGAGCACCCCCGGGGTCGACAGGACCACGTCCACGCAGAATTCGGCCAGCCCCCGCTCGTCCATCCCGGTGCCACCCTCCAGCCAGGTGACAAAGGTCAGCAGCAGCGAACCTCCCAGGGCCGCCAGTGCCAGGGGGCCGCGCACAGGGTCAGCGGCGTCGATGCGGATGCCCACCTCGGGGGCGAGGGTGGCGACGAGGCGAGGGAACGTCTCCCGCGCGCGGGTGCGCAGCGCGTCGTCGACCAGCGGCTCGGTGAAGACGATCCGGACCCGGCGCCGATCCGCCCTGAAGAACTCGGCAGCGGCCACGAAGACGGCGGAGAGCACGGCCCGCACGTCATCACGGTCCGCCGCACCTGCGGCGTCGGCCGCGGCGGCGGCGAGTTGGGCGATCGCCGAGTCGTAGAGTGCGCCGATCAGCTGATCGCGATCGGTGAAGCTCTCGTAGAAGTACTTGGGGCTGAGCCCGGCGTCCCGGCACACGGACCGGACGGTGATCGCCCGGCCACCACCGGCGCCCAGGAGATCCAGACCAGCCTCGAGCAGCTGGCGTCGCCGTTCCGAGCTGCGCTCGGTGAGCGAACTCCCACGCCACAACGGTTCGTCCATGGTCCTCCCTCGGCCGCTCTCATCGTAGGTGGCTGTTGACGGCGGTGAGCAGCGGGTGGCACTATCCGATCACGCACAGGAAACACCCGTTTCCCGTGCGGGCGAGTCCGATCCGCACCCGAAGCGAGGTCCACCATGGCTACACCCACCAGAGCGAACGAACCGGCACAGAACCCGGACCCCGCACCCGCGGACCTCGGATACTTCGGGCCGGGTTCGATGTCGTGGCGGGTCTTCCTCCACCCCGCGACCCAGGCGATGATCGCCCAGGTCACCAACCTGATCGAGTCCCCGCACATCGTCTTTCAGCACGTGCTCATCGACCACGACCCGATGTTCGGCGCCCGCTCCCGCACCACGCACCGCGGCGACGGGCCGCGGGTGACGTTCTACGACCGGGTGGTGCGCACGGTCAGCGTCCCTGCACCCCTGCTCTTCGGCTCTACCGCCGAGGCGGACAAGGCCGCGCGTCGGCTGTTCAACTACCACCGGCCGATGCACGGGATCCTGTCGGACACCCGGCAGCCGTATGCCGCCACCGACGACTCGAGCATGCTGTTCGCCGCCGTGACCATCGCCCACGCGGCGTGGTTGGCGTACGAGAACTTCGGCTTCGCCCGGGGCCGGCGGGTCCCACCCCTGACCGAGGACGAGGTGCGGCAGTACCTGACCGAGGCCTCCCAGTTCGGCGCGCTGATGGGAGCACCGAAGGACCAGTTCCCCACCTCGCGGGACGAGTTGGACCGGTACTACGAGTCGGTCTCCGGGGAGTTCCGCACCACCACCGGGTGGACGCGGGACCGGCTGCGCGCGGTGAGCCGCCTCTTCCGTCCCGGCGACGGCCGCCGGCCACGCCACATGGCCGCAGACACGCTGATCCTGATCTCAGAGTTGATGTGCTTCGCCGTGATCCCGGCGGAGTTCCGCCGTCTGAACGGCGTCCCGAAGGCCCTCGATCCGGTGTTTCGCCTCATGTACTTGTGCGCTACCCCGGCTTTCTCGGCTCTCGGCACAAGCAGCCGCCTCACGGACAAGGTCCATGAGATCTACCGGAGGGACGACCCCGAGATCACGCGTCTCCTCGACGGCGCACTCGAACTGGAGCGCAGGCGGACCGCAGCCGGATAGTCGACGCGCTCGTGACGCACTCCGTCAGGAGCCCACGCCGAACCGGGCGGCGAGATACGGCAACAGGCCCATGCACTCGGGCGTCAGGGCCAGACACGACGCCTCACCCGGCCCGGGGCCGAAGAGATAGCGCAGCGGGTTCTCGATCGAGCCAGTGGGAAACACGATGTCGCTCCTTACCGATTCGGGTGCGGTGCCTTACATGTGAAATCGAACCCTACCGGGGACCCGTTACGCTGCGGCGGCCTTGACGGTGCCTCGCAACGCGAGTTGTTACGGTGATCGCATTCCACCGTCGGAGGAGCGCATCATGATCCGTCGCATCCTGGCCCAGTGCACTGTCAGCGATATCGCTCGCGCCGAGCAGTGGTACTCGCTCCTGTTCGATCGCGCTCCCGACCTGCGGCCCATGCCGGGGCTCATCGAATGGCACCCGGGCGCCACCTTCGGACTGCAGGTGTGGTCCGAGCCCGAGCGCGCAGGCCACTCGACCGTCGTCCTCGACGAGACCGACCTCGATGCAGCCGCGGCTCGACTGGCTGCGAGCGGCGTCGCCCACGACGGCCCTGCCCCGGGCGGCGGCGCACGGATCCTCCAGCTGAGCGATCCGGACGGGAACCGGGTGGTCATCACCGGACAGTGACCCTCGGCGCACGGGGAGCCTAATTTCGCGAGGCGGGCCAGGCTGACCAGCTCCTTGACCTGCAGTGCCCTGCACGGCCCGTGCAGGGCACCCCAGGTCTGCGGCGCTACGCCCGCCGCGCCCCGGCCCACCCCGGCCCGCGCACCAGGTATCCGACCCGGTCCTTCCAGCTCTCGGACCGGAACACGTCCCGGGCGATCGCAACCCACTCGTGCGAAGCGATCCGCGCCGGGTTGAACGTGTCGATGTTGGTGGTCAGCCCGTAGACCACCTTCTGCCCCTCGGGCTCGAAGGTGCCGAACAGGCGGTCCCACAGGATGAGGATGCTGCCGTGATTCCGGTCCAAGTACTCGCGGTTGCTGCCGTGGTGCACGCGGTGATGGGCGGGCGAGTTGAACACTCTCTCGAACGGACCGATCGTCCGGATCACCTCGGTGTGGACCCAGAACTGGTAGATCAGGTTGATCGCGCGGGCGTCCTGCACCAGCGCCGGCCGCACGCCCAGTAGCGAGAGCAGCCCGTACGGCACGTAGATCGTCAACGCCTCGGCCACCGGCTGACGCAGGGCGGTGGAGAGGTTGTACCGCTCGCTGGAGTGGTGCACCACGTGCATGGCCCACAGCCAGCGGCTCTCGTGGTCGAAGCGGTGGTTCCAGTAATAGATGAAGTCCCAGCCCAGGATCGCCACCGCATAGGCCAGCGGACCAGTTCCCAGGTCCAGCGGGGAGAGCCGGAAGAGCTTCTTTGCGGCCGTCTCCGCACTCCACAACGTCGAGACCGTCACCACCGCCGAGGCCAGCGACGTCACCGCGGACCCGCCGGTGATGCGGCGCAGCGCGGGCGGCACGTGGGCGTCCCCGTTGACGGACGAGGGGTCGGAGGTGAAGACCTCGTCGTCGTCGTTCCCCCCCGCCCGGCCCGGAAGGGGCGCCCCGCCCGTCAGGGACGCTCGGTAAGAGAGGGGGGCTCGGTCCGAAAGAGACGACGACACCCTCGACGGCAACGCGCCCGCCCTGAGCAGACCGGTGGTCCGAGTGCGCCGCACCACGTCTCCCACGGTCGCTGCGGCGGCCGCCGCCAGGGACAGACCCATCAGCGCCTTGGCGTACCGGCCGGTGCGCGGGGTGACGGGCGCGAGCAGCGTGTCCGCCACGTACGGGGCGACCAGGCTGCCGACGCCCATCGACAGGCTGGCCATGGTGTCGGCGAACTCGTAATCGCCGGCCCGCTCCCCCTCCGCCGGATTGCGGGACTGCCACGCGTATTCGGCCGCCATCGCCGCGATGAAACCGGGGATGGCCAGGACCGTCAGATCAACCTTCACGCCCTGAGGATATGACGTGGGTCACTCCAGCGCGAGGGCGGGAGCCCGACTGCAGCCCGCATCTCGTGTGCCCCTTTCAAGATATAGCCGGTACGGGGTCTTGCCGCAAGACCCCGGTGTGGGCGCACACTTGCGCGATGCCACCCCTCGCCACCAGCATTTTCGCTCTCCCCGATCACCTGCGGAGCAAGGCCGATCGGGCCCTCATCACGGCCGACGAACAGCGGTTCTCGGCGATCGCGGATTGCTTCGCGCAGCGGGTCACCGACCTGTCGGCCCGCCTGGCCGCCCGCCGCCGCGACCCGGCCGGCACCGGCGCACAGACCATCGACCGCATTGCGGACATCCGCCGCCTCGTTTCCGAACTCACCACCCTCCGGCGCTTCGGGCTGGACCTGTGCATCGGACACGTCGCCCTCACCGGAGACCCCGATCCGGTCTACGTGGGCCGCATCGGACTCATCGACTCGACCGGCATCCCCGTGTTGATCGACTGGCGCTCACCGGCCGCCGAACCGTTCTTCGCCGCGACGCTCGCCCAGCCGATGGGCGTGGCGTACCGGCGGAGGTACAGGTGGTCGGGCGGGCGCATCGTCGACTACTGGGACGAGGTCCTCGACGACGACGAGGTGGGCACCCGCACCGCCCTGGACGACCAATCTGCGTTCATCGCGAGCCTCGGCCGGGCCCGGACCGGCCGGATGCACGATGTGCTCGCCACCATCCAGGCCGACCAGGACGCGATCATCCGCGCCGACTCCTCGGGCGCACTGGTGGTGGACGGCGGCCCGGGGACGGGTAAGACGGTCGTGGCGCTGCACCGGGCGGCGTATCTGCTGCACTCGGAGTCGCGCCTCGGTCGACGCCGCGGCAATCTGCTGCTGGTGGGCCCGCACCGGCCGTACCTGGACTACGTCGCGGACGTCCTGCCGGCCCTGGGTGAGCACGGTGTCCAGACGGCGACCCTCACCGACCTGGCCTCCGGTGTCGAGGGGCGTATCGCTGGCGGCCCCGATAGCACTGCCGGGCCGGACGGAGTGCCCGAGGGGCCCGACCGCGAGGTCGCCCGTCTCAAATCAGGGATGCCGATGGTCCGGGCGCTGGAGGCGGCCGTGCGCTTCTACGAGCAGCCTCCCGAGCTGCCGATGCTGGTGCAGACCGAGTGGGTCGACCTCCGACTGACGCCGGGCGACTGGGCCGAGGCGTTCGCCTCCCCCGAGGACGGCACGCCCCACAACGAGGCCCGGCACCAGATCCTGGAGACCCTGGTGGAGATCCTGCTGGAGAAAGCCGACGCCGGTGTCCCCGACGCCGCTCTCCGGGCCGAGCTGCTGGCGAACGCGGACCTGCGCCGCGAGCTCCACCGCGCGTGGCCGATGATCGACGCGGCCGACCTCGTGGGTGACCTGTGGACCGTTCCGGCGTACCTGCGTCTGTGCGCGCCCTGGCTCACGGTCGAGCAGATCCGCCTGCTCCAGCGGGACGAACCCGTTGCCTGGACGCGGGCGGACCTGCCCCTGCTCGACGCGGCGCGACATCGGTTGGGAGACGCCCACCGCGACAGGGAGACCCGGCGCCGGCACGCCGAGCGCGCGGCCGAGCTGGAGCGGCGTCGCTCGGTGATCGACGAGGTGATCGCAGCCGACGACGATCCCGAGGGCGTGGCGCCCATGCTGCGTCACCGTGACCTGCAGGAAGCCCTGCTCGACCCGGTCGCCGACGAGGACGCGCCGAGCACCGACGCCGCCCGACTGACCGGGCCCTTCGCGCACATCATCGTGGATGAGGCGCAGGAGCTCTCGGACGCCGAGTGGCAGATGATCCTGCGCCGATGCCCATCGGGGAGCCTCACGGTGGTGGGCGACCGCGCACAGGCGCGGCAAGACTTCGACGAGTCCTGGCCCGAGCGGCTGGAGCGGATCGGCCTGTCCCCCGGCCGGATCAGCACGGTCCACCTGACCATCAACTACCGCACGCCGTCGGAGGTGATGGACGCCGCCGCCCCGGTGATCAGGGCGGTGCGCCCCGACGCGAACGTGCCGGTGTCGGTCCGCAGCAGCGGGGAACCGGTCGCGTACGGCCGCGTCGGCGATCTGCGGAGCGTGGTCGAGGCGTGGCTCGAGACGAACCCGCAGGGCGTGGCCTGCGTGATCGGTGCGCCCGACCTCGCGGCGACCGACATCCCGGCGAGCGACCGCGTCCGATCACTCACC
>NZ_JAALDX010000139.1 GCF_014145095.1 Dietzia sp. SLG310A2-38A2
GGTCTTGCTGCGATTGCCGGACGCGCAGATCACGTAGACGGTCGTCCCCTGCGGCGCGACGTCGCGGGCGCCGGCGACCTGGCCCAGCGGCACGAGGCGGGCGCCGGGAACGTGGCCCGCTTCGTACTCGTGAGGCTCTCGGACGTCGATGACCGGGGCGCCGAGCTGATGATGGGCGGCGAAGGTGTTGATATCAGTTGTGGAAACCATGCCGGGAACTATACCCCGGGGGGTATAACTTCCGCCAGTGGTCGCTTCGCGGCTCGAACCGGACGGAGCCAGTGCGCCGGTTGCTCGCCGCTGCGCTCGCTTCGCGGCTCGAACCGGACGGTCACCGCCTTGAAACCAGGCGTGTTGGACTCCCGCGCCACGTTCTGCCGGTGGACCAGGTTGTTGGCCTCCGGGAAGTAGGCCGCGCAGCAGCCGCGGGCCGTCGGGTAGGACACCAGCCGGAACTCCTCCGCCCGGCGCTCGGTGGTCACGCCGTCCGAGCCGGTGAACACACTCACCACGTCGACGAGCTGGCGGTCTGCCAGGCCCAGGTCGCGCAGGTCGTCCGGGTTGACGAGGATCACCCGACGCCCCTCGGAGATGCCCCGGTAGCGGTCGTCGAGACCGTAGAAGGTGGTGTTGTACTGGTCGTGTGACCGCATGGTCTGCAGGATCAGGTGCCCGGCCGGCGCCTCCAGCCACTCCAGCGGCGACACCGTGAAGTGCGCGCGCCCGGACGGCGTGGCGAAGGACCGGGTGTCGCGCGGCGGATTGGGCAGCACGAACCCGGACTTCTGCCGCACCCGCCGGTTGTAGTCGGAGAACCCGGGGATCACGCGGGCGATGTGGTCCCGGATCACGTCGTAGTCCTCCGCCATCGCGCGCCATCCCACCGGGTGGTCGTGACCGAGGATCGCCTCCGCCATGCCCGCGACGATCTGCGGTTCACTGAGCAGCTGCTCCGACACCGGCTCCAGCCGCCCCTGGGACGAGCGGACCACCGACATCGAGTCCTCCACCGAGACGAACTGCGCGCCCCCGGGATGGCGGTCGTCGCGGTCTGTCCGCCCGAGCGTCGGGAGGATGAGCGACGTCTGCCCATGGACCACGTGGGAACGGTTGGGCTTGGTCGACACGTGCACGGTGAGCCCGGTGCGCTGCATCCCCGTCTCGAGGACGTCGGTGTCCGAGCACGCCTTGGCGAAGTTGCCGCCCATGGAGACGAACACGTCCACGTCCCCGCGTTCGAACGCCTCGAGCGTCTCCGTCGAGTCGTAGCCGTGCTCACGCGGCGAGGTGATGCCGAACTCGTCGTCGAGCCCGTCCAGCAACATCGCGCCCGGCTTCTCCCAGATCCCCATGGTCCGGTCGCCCTGCACGTTCGAGTGCCCGCGGACCGGGCAGGCGCCGGCGCCGGGCTTGCCGAAGTTGCCCTGCAGCAGCAGGACGTTGACGATCTCGCGCAGAGTGTCCACCGAATGGGGCTGCTGTGTGAGTCCCAGCGCCCAGCAGATGATCGTCCCCCGCGAGTGCACGAGCAGCGTGGCCAGGCGTTCGATCTGGTCGCGGCGCAGACCGGTGGCCCGCTCGGTGGTCTCCCAGTCCAGCTCGGCACGCGCGGCGGCGTAGTCCCGGAACCTCTCGGTGCACGTGTCCACGAAGTCGCGGTCGACCACGGTTCCCGGTGCCGCGTCCTCCGCCCGCAGCAGCAGGTGGCCCAGTGCCTGGAACAGTGCGAGGTCGCCTCCCACCTTGATCTGCAGGAAGTCGTCCGCGACGGTCTCGCCCCCGCCGTCGACGAGGCTCTTGGCGATCCCCGTGGGGGACTGGGGATCGGCGAAGTTCAGCAGGCCGGCCTCGGGCAACGGGTTGACCGCCACGACGTGGGCCCCGCGTCGCCGGGCGTCGGTGAGGGTGGAGAGCATCCGTGGGTGGTTGGTGCCGGGATTCTGTCCGACGACGAGGATGACGTCCGCATGATCGAAGTCCTCGAGCGAGACGGTCCCCTTGCCGATGCCGATCGTGGGCGTCATGGCCGACCCGGAGGACTCGTGGCACATGTTGGAGCAGTCGGGCAGGTTGTTGGTGCCGATCGACCGCGCGAGCAACTGGTACATGAACGCGGTCTCGTTGGCCGTGCGGCCCGAGGTGTAGAACACGCAGCGGTCGGCCGAGGTGGCGCCCACGTGCTCGGCCATGAGCGCGAACGCCTCTCGCCAACCGATCGGCGAGTAGTGCTCATCGCCCGGTCGCAGCACCACCGGCTCGGTGATCCGGCCCTGGTTGCCCAGCCAGTACTCGGTCTTGTCCCGCAGCTCGCGGATCGGGTGGGCGGCCCACCACTCCGGGGTCACCGTTCGGGTGGTGGCCTCCTCCGCGACGGCCTTCGCGCCGTTCTCGCAGAACTCCGCCGGCTTGCGCGGCCCGGTGATGGACTCGGGCCAGGCACACCCGGGGCAGTCCGTGCCGCCGCGGTGGTTGAGGCTGGCCATCGCCCGGACCGTCCGGGTCACCCCGGCCTGCGAGATCCCCCGCTCGAGCGCCACCGAGACGGCCTTGAGGCCCGCCGCGCTGGTCTCGGGTTGGCCGACCCGGATCCGTGTCTCGTCGATGTCGGCGACGGGCGCGGACCGCCGGATGCGGGGGACAAGGCTCATGGGCCCATTGTGCGCCGGAACACACAGCTCCGCAGCCGCGGCCGCGGCGTGCGCGCGGCGGTCACTCAGTCGGCGATGCGCTCCGGATGGGTGTAGACGGTCGCGCGGTCGCCCCGACTGAACCCCACCAGCGTCACCCCGGTCTCGGCGGCCAGGTCCACGGCCAACGACGAGGGGGCGCTGACCGCGGAGATCACCGGTATCCCCGCCATGGACGTCTTCTGTACGAGTTCGAACGAGGCACGCCCGGAGACCTGCAGGATCGTCGCCCGCAGCGGGAGCCGGCCCTCGCGCAGTGCCCACCCCACCACCTTGTCGACCGCGTTGTGTCTGCCCACGTCCTCGCGCAGACAGAGCAGATCGCCCTCGGGGGAGAACAGGGCCGCCGCGTGGACGCCGCCGGTCCGGCCAAAGACGACCTGACCTTCGCGGAGCCGGTCGGGCAGGGAGAGCAGGACCGCAGCCCCGACCAGGGGGGCGGGCGGCTCGGCGGGGAAGTGGGTCGCCTTGCGCACCTCCGCGACCGAGTCGACGCCGCACACCCCGCAGGAGCTGGTCATGGCGGTCGCGCGGACGGACCGCGGTTCCGGGACATCGGGGGACAGGGTCACTGTGAGGGTGTTGTAGTCCTGCTCGGTGCGGCCGCTCACCGTGGTGCAGTAGCAGATCTCCGGGAGGTGATCGCGGTGCCAGATCGCCCCCTCGGACACCAGGTAACCGGCGGCCAGGTCCATGTCGTCGCCCGGGGTGCGCATCGTGACGAGGTAGGGGCGTCCCCCGAGACGGATCTCCAGCGGCTCCTCCACCGCGAGGGTCGCCACCTCACGTCTGGCGTCACTGCCGGCGATGATCCTCCGCGCGGGGTGACGACTCGTCCGTCGTCCCATGGTGCAGAGGCTAGCCGGTGGACGGGTCAGCTGGCGGACCGGTGGGCCACGCGCAGGACACCGGCGCCGCGGACGTCCCCCGCGTCGAGGTAGGCCAGGGCGTCGTCGGCCTCGTCGAGGCGGTATTCGTGGGTGGTGGGACGGAGTGCGAGGCGTTCGGCCAGGGCGAGGAATTCCTCGCCGTCCGAGCGGGTGTTGCTCTCCACACTGGTCACGGATCGCTCGTGGAACAGGTGCCGCTGGTAGTCGAGCCGGGGGATGTCGGAGAGGTGGATACCGGCCACGGCCAGGGTCGCGCCGGGGGCGAGTGCCGCCAGGGCCACCGGCACGAGCTCCCCCGCCGGAGCGAAGAGGATCGCGGCGTCGAGCGGGACCGGGGGGCGGTCGCGG